>JAZSKT010000052.1:0-4514 GCA_045534995.1 Candidatus Fimenecus sp. | reverse complement strand
TAAATAAAAATACTTGTCCAGTCATCAAATTCTTTCATTTTACCTTGACTCTGTATAACACTTTCAAGTGTACGGCAACATGTTGTACCAACACCAATAACTCTGCCACCGTTTCTTTTAGTTTTGTTAATCAAATCAGCGGTTTCTTTTGGAATATGATAATGTTCGGAATGCATTTCATGGTCTTCAATATTTTCAGCTTTCACAGGACGAAATGTACCAATTCCTACATGTAGTGTAACATAGCCGATTTCAATGCCTTTTTCCTGAATTTTAGCCATAATTTCATCTGTAAAATGAAGTCCTGCTGTTGTCGCAGCAGCAGAGCCTAATTCTTTAGAATAAACTGTCTGATAGCGTTCTTTATCCTCTAATTTTTCAGTAATATAATGAGGTAACGGCATTTCACCGACTTTATCTAATACCTCATAAATATTTGATGCATCATAACTGAATTTTGCTATACGATTACCATTTTCAAGAACATCTTCAATTTTACAAGATAAAAGTCCATCACCAAATGTAAATTCTGTATCAATTTTAGCTCTTTTACCGGGACCCGTAATTGTTTCCCATCTGTCATTACCAAGATTATTTAAAAGTAAAAATTCAACAATAGCACCTGTGTCTTTTTTTATACCGTAAATTCTTGCAGGAAGAACTCTTGTGTTGTTTAAGATTAAGCAGTCACCAGGATTTAAATAATCGATAAAATCATAAAAATGTTTATGTTCAATAGTATTGTCATTTCGTGACAATACCATCATTCTTGAATGGTCACGTGGCTCAATTGGTGTCTGAGCAATCAATTCTTTAGGTAAATCGTAATAAAAATCAGATTTTTTCATAGGGGTTCTCCGTAAAAAATATAGAAAATATTAAAAATGTTTGACACAAAGGCTCTATAATGGTATTATAATAGAGCGATTGAGGTGCAATAAAAATCAGTAATGTTTTTGAAACTCCCAAGAGTTTTTGATAAAATGTGAAAGGGTTTATTGCCGAAGAAAAACAGGGCTTGGGAAATGTTTATTCTGGTTGTATTATTAACAGTAATGCAACTGTCATCATTTATTGATGGAGTGCTTTCGTATTATGACATAAGTCCGTAATACTTTGTATTTTATTCAGTAATGGTGGCATAATCATTACTGATTTTTTATAACAAATGATATATTATCATTATTTGGAGGTAATTTCAAGTGAAAAAGTATAATGTAGGTGTAATTGGTGCAACAGGTATGGTTGGTCAGCGTTTTATGACTCTTTTAGATAACCATCCTTGGTTTGATGTTAAGGTATTAGCAGCAAGTCCTCGTTCAGCAGGTAAAAAGTATTCTGACGCTGTTGGTGCAAAATGGTGTATGGATGTAGAAATTCCTGAAACAATGAAAGATATTGTTGTTATGGATGCTACTGCAGATATTGAAAAAATCGCTTCACAGGTTGACTTTGTATTCTGTGCTGTTGATATGAAGAAAGATGAAATTAAAGCTCTTGAAGAAGCATATGCAAAGGCTGAATGTCCTGTTATTTCAAATAACAGTGCACACAGACATACTCCTGATGTTCCAATGATTGTTCCTGAGCTTAATGCAGAACACGCAAAAATCATTCCTGCTCAGAGAAAGCGTCTTGGAACAAAGCGTGGATTTATCGCAGTTAAGTCAAACTGTTCTCTTCAGAGTTATGTGCCTGCGCTCTTCCCTCTTTCAAAGTTCGGTATTAAAGATGTTCTTGTTTGTACATATCAGGCGATTTCAGGTGCAGGTAAAACATTCGACACATGGCCTGAAATGATTGACAATGTAATTCCTTTCATTGGTGGAGAAGAAGAAAAAAGTGAAAAAGAACCGCTTAAAATTTGGGGTAAAGTTGAAGGCGACGAAATAGTTCCTGCAACATCACCAAACTTTACAGCGCAGTGTATCCGTGTTCCTGTTTCAAATGGTCATATGGGTGCTGTATTTGTAAGATTTGAGAATAAACCATCTAAAGAAGAAATATTAAATATATGGAAAGAATTTGCTGGTCGTGCTCAGGAATTAGACCTTCCGCACGCTCCAAAGCAGTTTCTTCACTATTTTGAAGAAGATAATATGCCACAGACAAAACTTCAGAGAGACCTTGAAGGCGGTATGGCTATTTCAGTTGGTCGTCTTCGTGAAGATACACAGTATGACTACAAATTTGTTTGTCTTTCACATAATACACTTCGTGGTGCAGCTGGTGGTGCTGTTCTTATGGCAGAGCTTCTTTGTGCAGAAGGTTATATGGACTAATTTCCAATTAAGGAGAAATGATTATGAGTAACAATCCTATTTTTACAGGTTGCGGTGTTGCTATTGTAACACCATTCAATGACGATTTAAGTGTAAATTATAAGTCACTTGAAAATCTTTTGGAATATCATATCGCTAACGGTACTGACTCAATTGTTATTTGCGGTACAACTGGTGAAAGTGCAACTCTTACTCCAAAAGAACATTCAGATGTAATCAAATTCACTTGTGATGTTGTTAATCATAGAATTCCTGTTATTGCAGGTACAGGTAGTAACGAAACAGCATATGCTATTGAGCTTTCTAACGATGCTGAAAAAGCAGGTGCCGATGCAATGCTTGTTGTTACACCTTATTACAATAAATGCTCACAGCGTGGTCTTGTAAAGCATTATCAGGCAATTGCTGATAACACATCAAAGCCAATTATTATTTATAATGTTCCAAGCAGAACAGGTGTTAATGTTCTTCCGTCAACATATGCAGAGCTTTGTGAACATAAGAATATTATTGCTACAAAAGAAGCAAGCGGTAATATTTCACAGATTGCTGAAACTATTGCACTTTGTGGTGATAAGCTTGATGTTTATTCAGGTAATGATGACCAGATTGTTCCACTTATGTCACTTGGTGGTAAGGGTGTAATTTCTGTTCTCTCAAACATCTGTCCAAAACTTGCTCACGATATTCCAACTCTTTATCTTGAAGGAAAAGTTAAGGAAAGTGCTGAACTTCAGCTTAAATATCTTGACCTTATCAATGCAATGTTTATGGATGTTAACCCAACTCCTGTTAAGGTTGCTATGAGAATGATGGGCTTTGATGTAGGTCCACTCCGTATGCCACTTTGTGAAATGGAAGATGCTAAAACAGTAAAACTTGAATCAATACTTAAAAAATATAACTTAATCTGATTTTATTTATTGGACGTGAAAAAATGACAAGGATTATTTTAAGTGGTGCACTTGGTAAAATGGGAAAAGCAATTACTGCTTGTGTCGGGAACAGAAACGATTGCGAAATTGTTGCAGGTGTTGATATTGCAAATGAAGAATGCTCATTTCCAATTTTCAAATCATTTAATGAAATAAATGTTGATGCTGATGTGATTATTGACTTTTCACATCCATCAGTTCTTAATGATTTACTTTCATTTGCAAAAGAGAAAAAGGTTCCTGCTGTTATTGCAACAACAGGACTTAATGAGGAACAGATTGAATCAATTAAACTGGCATCAAAGGATGTTCCCCTCTTCTTTTCAGCTAATATGTCAATTGGTGTGAGTCTTGTTTCTGAACTTGCTAAAAAAGCTGCTAAAGTTCTTCAGGGAAGTTTTGACATTGAAATTGTTGAAGCACACCATAATCAAAAAATCGATGCACCAAGCGGTACTGCATTAATGCTTGCTGATTCAATTTCGGAAGCATTGGATGAAAAACCAATATATGAATTTGACCGTCATTCAAAGAGAATGAAACGAACAAAGAATGAAATTGGTATTCACGCTGTTCGTGGTGGTACAATCGTTGGTGAACACGAAATCATTTTTGCAGGTCCTGATGAAGTAATCAAGATTTCACATTCTGCATATTCTAAACAACTTTTTGCAAATGGTTCAGTTAATGCAGGATTATTCCTTGTTTGTAAAGCATCAGGATTTTACTCAATGAAAGATTTGGTTAACTCTTAAGGAGGTAAAACAATGAATAATATTGACAACATTACAGTAATTGAAAATGTTACACTTATTTCTATCAACGATTCCCCTGCTGATTTCAAAGTTGTTGCACAGATTTTTGAGATGCTTTCAAGTGCAGGAATTGATGTTGATATGATTTCACAGAATCCACCACAAGGCAAAACATCAAATCTTTCATTCACAGTTAACGATGATGATTTAGGTAAAGTATTTGAAACTGCATCAAAACTTCGTGAACTTCATCCCGAACTCAAACTTGCAATCAGTAGTGGCAACACAAAGATTTCAGTTTTTGGCGAAGGTATGAAGAATTGCCCAGGTGTTGCGTCAAAAGTATTCTCCGCAATCGCATCAACAGGTGTTGAAGTAAGAATGATTACAACATCTGAAGTTGATATTTCAGTTCTTGTTTATAACCACGACGGTGACGCGGTTTATTCAGCACTTAACTCATAAACTAACACAAAATTTTAAGGCTTACTGAAAATTATCAGTAAGCCTTTTTCATTTAGTATATTATTTAAGCTAAAACA
>JAZSKT010000140.1:0-1881 GCA_045534995.1 Candidatus Fimenecus sp. | reverse complement strand
TCCTCAGGTATTCTTATAATCCAATGCGGGCGATTCGTGAATCGCCCGTACAAAGTTGAATAATTAAAGACCCATCAACATTAATAAAAAGGCGATTCGTAATGAATCGCCTTTTAATTTTGCACTTTGATTTCTGCATTTTGCGTTTATTCAATTGGTTTGGATACATCTATCCATTCTTTATAGTTTGAATATTTTTCCAATTCAGGGATTGTGAGTTCAATTGCACTATTACTACTGCCTACTGCAGGAAAAACTGTCTGGAATCGTTTCATTGACTCGTCGAGATAAACCTCGACACCGTCTTTAATACCAAACGGACAAACGCCACCAATCTGATGACCTACAAATTCTTCTAATTGGTCAGGTGACATCATTTTTGCCTTTGTGTGGAACTGTGCTTTGTATTTAGGGTTGTCAACCTTAACATCTCCAGCCATAAGGATAAGAATTGGCTGTTCTCCCACCATGAATGAAAGAGTTTTTGCAATTCTTGCACCCTCAACACCTAATGCCTGTGCTGCAAGTTCAACAGTTGCACTTGAAACCTCAAATTCCTGAACTTTATCTTCCATACCGAACTGTGCAAAATATGCTTTGCCTTTTTCTATGGACATTTTAAATCATCCTTTATATTTTCTAAGTCGATTTTGTAGGGACTGACGACTCGGCAGCCCGTAATCAGTTTGTATCGCAAATTGCGGGACGTCGAGGTCGACGTCCCCTACAACACATCAAATTAATATGCATTAAAAATATAGTGGGGACCTCCCCACCATATTATGTAATTACTGAATTTCTGCGAGTTTAACTGGTCTGCCTTCATTAGCTGATTTTTCAGCAGCAAGAGCAATCTTAACTGACTGCAAACCTGCGTGAATACCAACAGGAGTTTCTTTATCGTTAACACAAGCATCAACAAACTGTCTTACTTCTTCTGAGAATGAACCCATATATCTTTCAAGGAAGAAATAGAGAGGCTTTTCACCTGTTACACCATTTTCATCGGCAATAACTGCTGTTGAAAGTGTATCGTTAGCAGTTGCAACCATACCCTTTGAACCGAAAAGTTCTGCTCTCTGGTCATAACCATACATAGCCTGACGAGAGTTGTCAATAACTGCGAGAGCACCATTTTCCATTTTCATAGAAATGATAGCTGTATCAAAGTCGCCATATTCACGAATGCCAGGATTGATAAGAGCGTCTGCATAAACATAAAGCTCTTCAACATCACTGTTTGTAAGGAAACAAGCCATATCAAAATCATGAATTGTCATATCAAGGAAAATGCTTGCAGCACTGTAACCAACAGGTGGTGCCTGAGGGTCACGGGAAGTGATTTTAAGAATCTGTGCTTCACCGATTTTGCCTGCATCGTATGCTTTACGAACTGCTGCAAAGTTATGGTCAAAACGACGGTTAAAGCCAACCTGGAACTTAACTTCAGGATGAGCTTTAAGAGCATCTGCAATTTCAAGAATCTTATCAACTGTGTTTGCAAGAGGTTTCTCGCAGAATACATGCTTACCCGCTTCAATTGCTTCAATTGAAATTGGAGCGTGAGTGTCAGTTGATGAACAAACAAGAACTGCATCTACTTCACTGTCTTCAATGATTTTCTTGTAATCTGTATAGATTTTCTGGACTCCAAAGCCCTCACAGAAAGCCTTTGTTTCGTCATTCATAAATGGGTCTGCAATAGCAACTACTTCAGCATTTTTTACATTGTATGAGATTGATTCAAGGTGCACCTTACCAATACGGCCAGCACCGATAATACCGATTTTAAGCATAATAATTTCTCCTTATGTTATTTATATTGTTCCGTCCCATGTACTAACTGCAGTATTTGATTTTTCTTCTTCATCGAACCAGTGG
>JAZSKT010000242.1:0-9161 GCA_045534995.1 Candidatus Fimenecus sp. | reverse complement strand
CCATATAAACGCTAAGAGTTGCTGTGTCTCCAGCATTATAGCTTTCCTGATCCCATTCAAGAGAGAAAGCCATCTGAGCAGAACCAAGTTCTACTGCTGCTGAAACAGGTACAACCATTACTGAAAGGCAAAGAACAAGTGCAAGGAAAAGGGCACTAATCTTTTTAATCATAATAATTGTCTCCTTTTTTAAGACATTTCAACCACCTGAGGGCACAAGCCCCCAGGCGATTATTAAATTGTTTTCTCTAATTTTTTTAGAAGATTTCGTAAACGATGCTACCATATACATTTGCTGCAACATCAGCCTGTAATGGCATAGATTCGTACATCATTTCCCAGTATTCCATAATCAATGCGTCAGATGAACCTGGCATTGCGTCACCGTCAAGGTCACCAGCCATGAAAGAAGCAAGATTATCGAATCCTTCATACATCATTTCGTAGTATTCACACATCAATGCGTCTGATGCACCTACAAGACCGTCCATATCAACGTCGCCGAAGTAGATGTATACATATGATTCAACTACATCACCGTTTTCATCAAGAACATTGATAACTGTACCTGTTGTTTCACCACCATCAGTTGGGATTACTTCGAGGTAATCGTCACCGTAAGCTGTTGTTACGAAGTCAGCAATTGTGCCGTCAACTTCAAACAGGTCGTTCCAACCAAGTGTATCGAAACCGTAAACAGTACCTGTATGTTCGCCACCCATGTTGTTATCATAGTCGATATATGCTTCGAATGGAGCGTTTTCATTGAGAACGAGTGTGTTTGGTTCTGCTGGTTCTTCAGCTGTTACGAAGTATGCGATGCATGCTTCAAGGTTTGCATTAGCTGCGTCAACCTTAGCCTGGTTACCAGAGTTGTTTGGACGGTCGTTATCAGCATATTCATAAGCTGATTCATCGTACAAGTTGTAAATCATTGGTGTGCCGTCGTCGTTGAACTTAAGGTCACCAGCATTCTTCTTGCCGTCCTGAACTTCGATATCGTGTTCACTATATCTTGCCTGGTAGTAGTAACCAAGACCTTCGATAAGGTGACCAAGAGCTGCTTCCTTAGTAAGACCCTTTTCGAGTGCTACTTCTGAAAGTTCGATTGCGTCCATATCCATAGCAAGGATGCCTTCTGCGATTTCGATGTTTGCAAGAAGGTCAGCTGTACCGCCTGCTACGATAAGTGAGTTAGCCTTCTTAAGAAGGTTCTTGTAAGCAACCATGAGGTTGTACTTAACATCATAGATTCTTGAGTTGAATTCTGCGAATTCATCTGAACCATTTGCAACTGCCTTAGCTTCTTCAAGAGCATCAGCATAAGCTGCCCATGAGTTTGGTTCGTAGTCGCCAGCAACAAGGCCCTGAGCTTCTACGTGAGCGATTTCTCTTTCAAGGAACTTGAGATGGTCATCATTTTCCATGTTAGCTGCGTTAAGGAACTGCTTGTAGTATGCAAGACGAGATGTAAAGTCTTCTACATAAAGTCTTGTGTTTACAGGCTGTTTCCATTCGTCACGAGCTGCGATAGATGCATCGATTGCAGCCTGGTCATGAACACGTCTTGAAGCTGCGATAGCTGCTGCCTTAACAGCATTTTCTTCGCCATCGATAACGAAGTTGAGTTCTGCTTCACGGATACCTGATCTGAAGATGTGGTATGTATCCAATACTTCAGGAGCAAGGTATGTACGATAGAGATTTTCAGCTGCAGTCTTAACATCGCTGTAGTTGAAGTACTCATAGTATTCATAATCCTGGAAGTTGATTTCTTTACCGTTCATGAAATCGTTGTCGATTTCTGCACGGAGTGCTGCAACGTATGAAGGAACTGATGAACCAGCACTACCTGATGCGTTAGCTTCTGCTTCTGCAAGAGCTGTTTCAAATGCTTCCTTAGCTGCTTCGAAGTCTTCGATAGCCTGAGGAATGTATGGCATAATTGTATCAACGTAGTCAGTTGCTGCATGGCCATTAGCCTTTGTCATCATTGGGTATGTTGCACCGTAAACGATGAGTTTCCATGCTTCGTTATATGCTTCGTAGATAGCTGGATCTACGCCCATGTTTGCATGGTAGCCATTGTCTTTGTTTGCTGTGTAGATATCATAGATATCATAGTCATTATAATAGATGTAGGTAATATCCCATACCTTAGCATCGCTACTATAACAGATAGCAGATGAACCCATGTCATATACACCGTATGGGAATTCAGTTTCAGCTGTTACGCCTTCCTTAGCATAGTAGAGCTTACCGCTTGTTGAACCATCTTTAGGGAATGAACTGCCCCAACCACCGTCTCTGTTCTGATAGTATGAGAAGTATGTTGATGCGAGAGTATTCATATTATCAGGAGTGTTGTTGTTGTTTACGTTAGCGTCACAGTCAGAGCTAATAGCAGGGTCTGCAGGAGCTATTGTCCAGTGCCAGTTAGATGTACCACCGTTAGTAGCGTTTGTACCCCAAACTGATGGCTGGAATGTTGTTACAGTTGTATAAATATCTTCTGTAAACTGGAATTTACCGAATGGGTCAATACCGTATTTACCGTCTTCATCGTCACCAGATTTACGACCTTCAACATTAGTATCTTCATACTGGTTAGAAACGAGGAATGAAAGTGATGTGTACTGTGTACCACCAACAGACTGACCGTCTTTACCAACATAATCGTATTCGATTGTTACAGTAGTTGCTTCTTCGCCGTTGTATGTACCACCGATAACAACATCAACTGTTTCCCAAGGAGAAACAACATTATCATAAGTAAATGTAAGTGTGTTTACAGTAGCATCAGATGTAATGCTTCTGATATTGATGTCGTATGCATGGTCTGTAACATCAGAATTTCTGTGAGTTTCAAGCATACCTGCTGAGTTGTTAAGAATCTTAAGTTTTGTGAAGTTTAATCCGTCACCGTTGATTGCTCCACCTGGCTGAACCTGGTTAGCTTTATTGTTGTCATACAAGTAAGCATAGTCATTACCGTTACGGAAATCTGTCCATACCTGTGGGTCAGCCATAACCTGTGGGTCTGTATTCCAACCAATGAACATATTAAGGATTGGAAGTGCAGTAACAAGAAGACCGTTATCATATGCTGTCTTAAGTTTACCAACGAGGTTAACTGCAAGAGTTCTGATATTTGCCTGAGATGCAAGTGAATCAAAGTCTGTAACTGCATCAGGAATGAGCTTGTAGTTACCGCCGCCAATCTTATCAAGGATACCGTTTACAATAACCTTAAGAAGACCTGCAAGCTGGTCAAGAACGTTACCACTTCTGAAGTAGTTGCTGTCGAACTTAAGTGTGTCAACGAGCTCAGCCCAACGAAGGTCAACGAGACCAAGAAGAAGGTCATAACGAAGGAACTTCTCAAGTCTTGTTGGGTATTCTTCTGTTGTTGTAATTGAAAGAATTTCGCCAAATGGAATAAGGTCGAAGAGAATCTTGTCAAGTTTTGCCCATGGATCCTGAGCTGTACCAAGTTCGATTGTAAGACCGTCAACTTCAACAAGGTTTTCCATCTTCCATGTCCATTCGAAATCTTTATCAAGAGCCCAGTCGATTACATAGTCGAGCATGCCTTCAAAATGAGCTCTGAGGTCTTCGTTTCCTGTGTATGTCTTGCCTTCTGGAGCATAACCTGAGTAGTTAACGAATGCTGTCCATTCTCCTGAGTCTTCACCCATATCTGCGAATGCACGAAGGTATTCGAAACCAATGTTAATACCCATTGTAAGGATAACGTCAAGCCAGTATTCGTTGTCTTTACCTGCTACGAAAGACTTAACTTTATCAGCTGATGTTGTACCGAAATCTGTGTAGATAAGAGCATCAAAGTCGTACTCTGGTACAAGGTAAGCTGCGAATTCACGAACAACTGCTGCAAGGATTGCACCAACTGTTGCACCTGATTCTTCGATGTCATCTACTGAAGGAAGAGACATTGAAGGCATAATCATGTTAACAAGATGTGCTGCAATACCTGTAAGAACTGTGTCTTCTTCACTGCTCATCATAAGGTCATAATAGCATCTTGGGTTTGTTGCATAGTCAGAACCGAAGATGTGCTGAGGAGCAAGAGAAATAACTGCCTGAGCTGCTGCCTTAATGTTATTGATAAAGTTTCCGTTACCGCCCTTTGTTAAAGTAGGCATTGTCCATGTCTTTGTGTAACCAGTTGCTGAATCTGTTGTTTCTGCACTTGGCTTAACAAGTGTTGTAGCAACCTTGATAAGGAAGTCATTAACATTTGAAAGAAGTCTTACACTTGCATCATCATCGCTTTCAGGAATGAATTCATTCATGAAGTCGCCTGTGATTTCATAATCCCAGTTGATAATGTCGAAGTAATTATTTGTGTTTGAAGTGTCACCAGCAAAAATCTGGTTTTCATAACGGTAGTAGTGATTACCGTTAATTACTGCGTAGTTTGACCATTCAAATACATAGTCACCCTGTTCTTCTGTGAAGAATGCGTTTGAAGCATCTGGAAGAGCAAGAACTGCATCGTCAGCTGCTGGACCACCTTCACCAACATATGTGAATGTAGCACCGAAGAACTCAGCAAGAATCTTCTTAACTGAACCGTTGAGAACAACAGTAGCTAAGTTGTCAAATACTGTTGGGATGAATGTGTAAAGAAGTTCACCAGCACTCATATTTGTAAGGTCAATGCTGTTAGCATTAAATCCTGGAAGGAACTGTGAATCATCATTGTAGTATTTAAGAGTTCCAAGATAAATATCATTACCTTCAGAATCTTTTTCAACATCACCGTTTTCATCAAGCTTGTATGCTTTCCAAACGTATGTCTCGCCGCCTTCAACTTCTGCTTCTAATCTGTATATCTGATTTTCTTTAATGTAGTTGTAAGCAGCTACATTATTGTTTGGATCTGCATCCTTAGCAAGAGCTTCAGCTTCTTCTGCGTCAACAATGTGGTAAGACTGCATTGTTGAACCATTAATCTGATAGTAATATCTCAAGCTGTTATTTGATGCTGTAGGAGCTGCAGAGCCTGTAGCGTTTGCAAGCCATGTATTATGCTCAGATGTCATATTACCGTTAGCATCATACTTGATAGTTGTGATTGACATGTTGTCGCTGAAGAGTTTCTTAACTCTTGCGTTTGCTGTTGATTCAACCTTGCCATTACCCTTAACGTCTGTATCATACTGCTTGATAAGTGTAAGGTTATCATCCCATCTTTCAATAAGTGGGAATACAAGACCCTTAATCAAACCTGGAAGGTCCTTAACCATAGTGTTGATAGATGAAAGGTCAAGTCCACCACCGATAAGTCCACCAACGATACCGAGGTCGAGACCGTTAGTAAGAACTGAGTTTACAAGAGTAGTATTGTTTGAAAGAAGTTCAAAGAGCTCAATAAAGAGGTTGAGCTGTGAATCGCCTGCACGGTCGATACCTGTGTTCCAAGTACCCATTTCGAGCTGTTCAAGAACACCAAGGTTAACGAAAGCCGCTGCAATTCCGAACAAGAAGTTTGACATTGTGTTCTTAACAGTATCAAGTGAGTAGCAAAGTCTGTCAACTGATGAAAGGTCAAGAGTAATTGAAAGACCCATTACGTTGAAAACTTCACCCATGTTGATTCCAAGACCTGGAAGAACGTTGTCAAGGAAGTCCTGTACCATTGAAGCACGTTCTTCAGTTGAAAGTCTTGTTACTTGACCATATGGTGAGTAAGCATCAAGAGCGTCAAGTTCAGCTACAGTCTTATATTTAGCAACAGCTGCTGAACCAAGTACTGAGAATGCTGAGAACGCAAGAACAACTGCAAGAACAACGCTTAACAATTTTTTCATTTTGTTCATAAATATTTTTCCTCCTATTAAATTTTGCATACATATTATATATGCAATATAAATAGTTTTTCCCTTTTGATTATTTCTGGTCGCCAATAGGGAAGCGACGACGAGAGCATCAGTTACTCACTCTCTGACCCAGCCGTACAATCTTAAAGTTGCACGTGCAGAGCTCGACAAAAGTGCTCTATGTTACCCGGACCGTCTTCACACCGCTTCCGCTTTATCATGAAGAAAAGCCACGGCGGAAGACTGATGATACACACCCGAGTATTACCTTAGGATGTGCATCACTAATGAAGCCGAAAGTGTCACCTCTTAAAAAATTAGACACTTCGCCCCATTACACCATTCCTATGGTTATAACAATTATACAAACTATTTCCTAAAATTTCAATACCTAATTCACAAAATTTTCATTTTTTTACAGATTTAATAAAAAATTTTTCTTGATTTGTGCATAAGGTCAAGAGGGGAGTTAACAATTCGACGAAAAAGTCTCAGTTTTCTTAATTTTATCAACATTATGTGCATAAACTTCACTATTTTGCCAGATTTTTGCCGTTTTATTGAACATTTTATATAATTTGTGTTGATTTTCTTCTTTGATGTACAATATGTTGTGGTTGAGGTTTTAACAGGGGACAAGTAATAGATTTTAGGTGAAAAACGCGGAGCCTTTTTCAAGACTCCGCGTTACTGTTTCACATTATTATAATATAATTTTATTTCTTGCCTTTAAATGTGAAGTTTTCTGCTATATACTGTGCAAAGTTAAATGAAGCATCATATCCTTCACCATTCTCACAAGCATAAGCAACCTGATAGATTACTTTATCAAATACAAAGTAATAGTTTTCCGCATAGTGAATAACTTTGTTATCTTTATCAACTATTTTATGAATACGAATTGTACTATTAAGCGATTTATCTGTAATTGTTGCCTGGTCCTTAACAATAGTATATTTACATCCTTCAAATTGTGCATATTGTGGATTTTTCTTTATAAATTCCTGCATAGCTTTTTCATCTGCAAATGTATCTGCTATCTGAGTGTCTTGTGAATCAACTTTCTCAAGATATGATTCAAGTGTTTCGTCGTCTGTAAGTTCTTTCATCTTTGCGAACTTGATATAGCACTTATCGTCTGTTTTGTTCTTTATAACTCTGCCATATTCTGAACCTGTCCAACCTTTTGGAATACCTAATTCATATAACTCACCTTGAATATAACCATCTGACACCATATCTCCTGGCAACGGCAACCAATATGTCTGGTCTTCACCATCAGCATATGTAAGAACTTCTTCTTCACGGTCAGTTACAAGAACCGCTACCTTATTTTCTTCATTAACGATTGTGTCGCCGTCTCTGTCTGTTGCAAGCGGATATTCGTTACCGTTGATTTCTGTAAGTTCAGGACCACGCTTACATGCTACAAATGCTGTTGCAATAAATACTATTGACAATGCTAATGCTATAATTTTTTTGTTCATAAAATTTCCTCCGTTACTATGTTGTCCCTGAACAACCAGGGGAGTATAATCTCTAAAATTTTACTATGATATTTTAGTGAGATTTTTGTTTGCTGCCGGAATAATTCCCATCCAGGTCTGTCCATTATTTACAACCAATTCTTTACCGTCTGCGGAATAAATCTTGAGTGCTCCGCTTTTACCTGACTTTGACCAAGAAACTTCCTGTTTCACACCATTTGAAACATAAACGCCTGTTCCGTTTGTTGCTTCAAAATTCCATTCCTGGTGTCCTTTTTTTGTCTTAAGTGTTGAAACGGGAACATAAAGCGCAATAACATTCTCAACAGCCATTGACTTTCCGTTATTTCCGTCTGTCATTACCTTGTTATTCAAATAGTTGTAATATTTCTTTTCTGCTTCGTTGTACTTAAATGTATGTATATATCCATTTGAGAATGTCAAAGTGATTTGTGAACATACTCCTGTTGCATTTGAATTACCCTGAGCAGCATTTTCACTACCTGCAATAACATCATATGGTTGCCAGTTTTCAACAGTTTGCTTTGTTGAATATCCAAGTTTTGCAATCGCGCTCTGAATCTTTGCACCGCCTGTGCATCCTCTGTGTTCAGAACTTGTATTTCTTGTAGTATCTCTATAGAAACATGAACCTGAATATGTCAAACCGTCAATGTTATTGACGCCAAGATTTTTGATTGTTGGATATGCAAGTGTATATCCATTCTCATCACTTCCGCCCCAATGAACGAATATTGCATTCATACCCTTTGCTATTTCTACATAGTCGTGACGAGCGCTTCTTACAGGACCAACTTTATCCGGGATTTTTTCTGCATCAGCATAAATCCACATCATTCGGGTAATTCCACCCTCAACAACGCCTTCAACAACAATATCAGGTGTTGTAAGTCCCCATTGTGGTCTTGCTGCAGGGGAGTTTTCTACAATAATTGCTATTGGTCTGCCACCAATTGCGCCATCACTTAAATCTGCCTTACCTGTAAGCGAGTTAACATTTTCCGGCAACACATTGCTTTCTGTTGTTGATTCTTCATTATTTGTTGATTCAACATCAGGTGTTTGTTCATATTTCTGTTCCTTCTGACAACCTGCAAAAGAGCTTACCATAAGTAAAATCGCCATTATAATACTGATTGTTCTAATTAAATTCTTTCTCATTTTTTCTTCCCCACTAACTAAATATTACTTCTCTATTTTTGTCTTTCCGCCCATGTACATCTGTAATGGTTTCGGAATGTTGATACTGCCATCTTCGTTAAGATTGTTTTCAAGGAATGCTATCAACATTCTTGGTGGTGCAACTACTGTATTGTTAAGTGTGTGTGCGAAGTAGTTGCCATCTTTACCTTTAACTCTGATGCCAAGACGTCTTGCCTGTGCATCACCAAGGTTTGAACAGGAACCAACTTCAAAGTATTTCTGCTGACGTGGGCTCCATGCTTCAACGTCACAGCTCTTTACCTTTAAGTCAGCCAAATCGCCTGAACAACACTCAAGTGTTCTTACAGGAATGTCGAGTGAACGGAAGAAATCAACTGAATTCTGCCAGAGTACATCATACCATTTCATGCTATCTTCAGGCTTACAAACAACTATCATTTCCTGTTTCTCAAACTGATGGATTCTGTAAACACCACGTTCTTCAATACCGTGTGCACCAACTTCTTTACGGAAACATGGTGAATAACTTGTTAAAGTCTTTGGAAGTTCATTTTCGGGAGTAAATGTATCAATAAACTTACCAATCATTGAATGTTCGCTTGTACCGATAAGATAAAGGTCTTCGCCCTCAATCTTGTACATC
>JAZSKT010000182.1:0-1983 GCA_045534995.1 Candidatus Fimenecus sp. | reverse complement strand
AACTTTAGCACCACCAAGGATAGCTACAAGAGGTCTCTTTGGATTTTCAAGAGCACCACCGATAAATTCGATTTCTTTCTGGATAAGGTAACCACAAGCAGCAGGAAGATGTTCTGCAACACCAGCAGTTGAAGAGTGAGCTCTGTGAGCTGAACCAAAAGCATCATTTACATAGAGTTCTGCAAGGTCAGCAAATTTCTTGCTGAGTTCAGGGTCGTTCTTTGTTTCGCCTTTTTCATAACGAACGTTTTCAAGAAGAAGAACTTCGCCATCTTTAAGGTCAGCAGCGAGTGCCTCTGCACTTTCACCTACAACATCCTTTGCCATTTTAACGTCCTGACCAAGAAGTTCACTGAGTCTTGCAGCAACGGGAGCAAGTGAAAATTCAGGAACTACTTCACCTTTTGGACGACCAAGGTGTGAGCAAAGAATAACCTTTGCACCGTTTTCAATAAGATATTTGATTGTTGGCAATGAAGCAACAATTCTCTTGTCACTTGTAATAACGCCATTTTCCATTTTTACGTTGAAGTCACAACGAACAAGAACTTTTTTACCTGTTACCTGTAAATCTTCAACAGTCTTTTTGTTTAATGCACTGCTCATTTTTTAAAACATCCTTTCAAAAGATATATTTTGTAAATTTTACCAACAAATATTCTATAATAATCTTGAACATTTTTCAAGACTTATAAATAGATTTGTTAAAAGTTTATCATTTTATCCATTATAAAGTGCCAAAATAGAATTTGTTTTGTCTATTATCATATTTTTTAACTCTTTTGGCGACTTGACTTTTACTTTATCACCGTATTGCATAATCCATGCAACAAGACCATCTGTAACAGCGACATCGACTTTTGCAATAAAGTTTTCTTCATCAAATGGCTTCATTAAAACCTTTTCACCAAATTGGTCAATAAAATCTTCAATCATTGAATTTTTGCAAATCATCTCAACAGGTTTAATATCACCCGAAAACATAGAAAGATGTTTATTACTGTAATCTGCAATATCAAAAAATGTTTTATAAGGCGAAACTTCTGAAAAATGGCGAGAATAAGTATCGAGCACCTTAACACTCTTCAGTCTGTCAATGCGAAGATGAATTAGATTATCATATTTACTATAATTTCCCACGAGATAATAATGGTCATCTGCCCAGATAAGAGCATAAGGATTAATCACCATCGTCTTCTCTTCATATTTTGCAGTTTTACCATCAACAATCTTTCTTCTGCGATAGATAACTTCAATTTGTTTCCTTGAAAGAATAGCAGAACTGATAATATCTATTACAATAAACAAGTTTTCATTTACACACTTGTTTCTATTATCAATATAAACCTGTTTTTCTATTCTCTTATATTGATATTCACTTGCAAAAGAAGAAAACTTTTTAATAAGTGATTTTGTCTTTTTTGCAGAAATAAAATCAGCAGCTTGAACGGCATCAATAAGTAAACGAAGTTCAGCAGGTTCAAAATAATACGGTGTCATAAAATAGCCACGAGGAGATTGTGATTTTATTATTTCATATCCATATTCATTTAAACATTCAATACAGTCGTAAACAGTTTTTCTTTCGCAATCTATACCGTAATCCTCACGAAGATAATCCATAATCTGTGTCGCGGACATTGGATGTTCTTCATCAGACTTTTTAGAAAGAATATCAATAATGTAAAGTAATCTCAGTTTTTGTTTAGATGGAGTTTTCATAATAATTATAAAGTGAGTTTCTTATTGATTTCAATAATAACATCTTCATCAACTTTAATATGCTCACGGTCGTAAGTAAGAATACCGTTTACTTCGTTTTCAACGTCACTAACTTGAGTATAAACAGTTGCACAAAGGCCTTTCTTAACAAGCGGAATAACCTGAGTATCGTGAAGGAGTTTATATGCCTTAGAAAGACTCTTCTTCGTTGGGAACATCATATAGCCAAAACTCTTTGATTCATCCCAAGTGTGACCTCTG
>JAZSKT010000062.1:0-7188 GCA_045534995.1 Candidatus Fimenecus sp. | reverse complement strand
GGTTAGAAACCTTTGTACCCTCATCGATATTTGAGTTTTTGACTTCAACAAAGTTGCCTAAATGCACCTTTTCGCCGATAACAGAATTTGGTCTTATATGAACGAAAGGACCAATATCAGCCGCGTCCAAAACCTTTGACTGATAGCATTGAACTGAATTGAGTTTAACCTCATTCCCGATAACACTTTCTTTAATGAGAGTATTCGGACCTATAACACAGTTTTCACCGATAGTAACACCTGAAAAAATCATAGTGTTAGGCAGTATTACAGTACCCTTACCGATTGTGACATTTTCTTCAATGACAACACTCTGGTGATAGGGAATACTGACACCGTTTGCCTCGTGAAATTCAATGTTTTTCTGGTTCTGAATATCTTTTTCTGTCATAATGATACCTCGATTTCATTTATCATACCATTTTATCATAATTTCTATTGATTTTCAACAGTAAAATAGGGTGCTTTTTGCTATAAAAACCTTGAAAATAAAGGGAGTAAATGATATAATGATAAATTAGTAAATTGTGATTTAAATTCAGGACGAAGGGGGGAAAGACCAATGAGCAGAAAAAAATGGCTCACAGCACATATTGATAAAGAATTGGCGACTCAGGTAGCAGAAAATCATGGTCTTGACCCATTTACTTCCCTTATATTAGTATCCCGTGGAATCACAGAATATGAGGATGTTGAAGAATTTTTTGATTCCGGATTCAGTTTCTGTGACCCATACCTTATTGCTGATATGGATAAAGCAGTAGAAAGAATTGAAAAAGCCATTTGCGAAAAGGAAAAAATCTGCGTTTTCGGTGACTATGACGCTGACGGTGTGACTGCAACTGCGCTTATGTATTCATATCTTTCTTCACGAGGTGCAGATGTAATGTACTATATTCCTGACCGTATTACAGAGGGTTACGGAATGAATTGTGGTGCAATAGATTATCTTAATCATCAAGGTGTAAAACTGATAGTAACCGTTGATAACGGAATTTCTGCAATAAAAGAAATTGAATATGCAAATAGTCTTGGAATTGATACTGTTGTCACAGACCATCATCAGGTGGGTGGTGTTCTTCCACCGGCTGTCGCAGTTATTGACCCTCACAGAGAAGATTGTAATCTCCATTTCAAAGATTGGGCAGGTGTTGGCGTTGCGTTCAAGGTTGTCTGCGCTCTTGAAAAAGGGGAGTTTTCGGAAATTCTCAACGAATATTCAGATATTATTGCAGTAGGTACGGTTGCCGATGTGGTAGATTTGAAAGACGAAAACAGAGCAATTGTAAAATACGGTGTTGCGAAAATCAATTCAAATCCGTGCAGTGGTATAAATGCACTTCGTCAGATAGCGGGTGTAAGTGAAAAGAAACTTAACGCAGTAGGTGTTACTTATTCATTAGCACCGCGAATAAATGCAGCAGGCAGAGTGGATACTGCTTTGACAGCGTTACAACTTTTACTTACAAAAGATTTGATTTCGGCACTTCAGATTGGCGAATTGGTGGATAACTGCAATCGTAAACGTCACGTGCTTGAAAGCGAAATTATGGAATCTGCGGTGGCTCATATTGAGGGAAATCAGCAGTTGAAATATGCACGTGTTATTGTTGTTTGTGGTGAAGGTTGGCATCAGGGCGTTGTAGGAATTGTTGCGGCAAAACTTACTGAAAAATACGGTAAACCAACAATCGTAATCACCTTTGACGGTGACGAGGGTACAGGCTCTGCGAGAAGTATCAACGGCTTTTCCGTCTATGATGCCATAAAGTTCTGCGAGGATATTCTGACTCATTTTGGCGGACATACACTTGCGGCAGGACTTGGAATAAAAAGAGAACATGCAAGTGAATTTTTTAAGCGTATAAATGAATATGCAGCATCAGTACCGGAAACTGTACCTACATTGCTTCTTGAATGTAAACTTAATCCTGCATATATTGAAACATCATTGGTGGAAGCACTTGAAAATCTTGAACCTTTTGGTGCAGGTAACCCTCAACCGCTTTTCGGTATTTTTGGTGTCACTATCGACTCAATCAAACCTGTGGGCGACGGAAAACATTTAAGACTTTCACTTTCAAAGGGAAATACCAGATTTATGGCAATGAAATTCTCAACAACTGTTGTTGATTTCCCTTTCTGCGAGGGTGACTTGGTTGACTTGGCAGTAAGAATTGATAAAAACGAATTTAGAGGCGAAGTAAAACCGTCAGTACAGATAAAAGATATTCGTTTTTCCGGTGTTGATGAAGATAAACTTTTCAAATCAATGGCTCTTTATGAAAAGTTCAGACGTGGCGAAAAACTTTCACCCCATGAGTCGAGATTTTTAACACCGTCAAGAGATTTCTTATTATGCGTATATAATATTATCAAACAATATGACATATGGTACTATGATGTTGAAACATTGACATATCGTGCAAAATGCCCCATTGAGAGATACTGCACAATGCTTTTGTCAATCGACGTGCTTTGCGAGTTGAAACTCATAAAAATCGAAAACGAACAAATCATATTTGACGGGGAAGGGAAAAAAGCAGATTTGTCAAAATCTGTAATTTTAAACAGTTTAAATCAAATGCAAGGTGGTGAGCAGTAATGGAAGAAAAGATTAAAGTTAATGCTGACGTTCAGGAACTTTATAACAATCTTCGTAACAGAATAAAGGCAATCCACGGTGAAAATGAACTCCAGATTATTGACAAAGCCTTTAATCTTGCAAATGAATATCACGGTGAGCAAAAGAGAAAATCAGGCGAGCCATATATTATCCATCCCATTGCTGTTTGCGATATTCTTGTGGATTTAGGTATGGATTATCAGTCACTTGTGGCGGCTCTTCTTCACGATGTTGTTGAGGACACTCCATACACAATTGAACAGTTGACTGCTGATTTCGGTGATGAGGTTGCACTCCTTGTTGACGGTGTTACAAAGCTTGGCAGAGTTCAGCTCAATTCCAGCGAAAATAAAGAGGAACAACAAGCAGAGAATATCCGTAAAATGCTTCTTGCAATGTCAAAAGATATTCGTGTTATTATCGTTAAACTTGCTGACCGTGTTCATAATATGAGAACTCTTCAGTTTATGTCACCACAGAAACAGAGAGATAAGGCACTTGAAACACTTGAAATTTTCGCGCCTATTTCTCACCGTCTTGGTATCCGTTCCGTTAAGGAAGAACTTGAGGACAGAGCAATCCGTTTCCTTGACAATGTGGCTTATGAGGGAATTGAAGAAAATCTTAAAAAATCAAATGATTCAGGTAACGATTTCCTTGAAAGCATAAAAAGTAAAATTGCTGACAGAGTTCATCAGAGTGTTCCTACGGCGCAAATCAGCGGACGAATCAAGTCTGTTCACGGAATTTACCGCAAAATGTATATGCAGGGCAAACAGTTTGATGAAATTTATGATATTTATGCAGTCCGTATTATCGTTGACAGCGTAATCGACTGTTATAATTGCCTTGGTATTATCCACGATATGTATAATCCGTTGCCGGGCAGATTCAAGGACTATATTTCCACACCGAAACCTAATATGTATCAGTCACTTCATACAACTGTTATCGGTAAAGAGGGAACTCCCTTTGAAGTGCAGATAAGAACTTGGGAAATGCACCGTACTGCTGAGTTTGGTATTGCAGCCCATTGGAAATATAAACTTGGTGTTTCAGGCGGAAAGCAGAGCTTTGACCAAAGACTTCAATGGATTCGTGAAATGCTTGAAACACAGCAAGAATCAGGAGATGCGAGAGAACTTGTTTCCACAATCAAAACTGACCTTATTACCGACGAGGTATTTGTTTACACACCAAAAGGTGACGTTATCAATGTTCCCGTGGGTTCAACTGTTATTGATTTTGCCTATGCGATTCACTCTGCTGTCGGCAACAAAATGACAGGTGCTAAAGTTGACGGACGAATTGTTCCTATTGACTATGTAATCAAAACAGGTGAGATTGTCGAGATTCTCACATCATCACAGCAGGGTAAAGGCCCGAGCCGTGATTGGCTGAATATTGTAAAAACAAGTCAGGCAAAGAGTAAAATCCGTTCTTGGTTTAAAAAAGAAAGACGAGAAGAAAACATTATTGAGGGTAAGGCTGAAATTGAGCGTGAGTTCAGACGAAATTATATCCGTCTTTCTGATGAAGATTATCAGAAGTTTATAAAGCGTCTTGCAGAGCGTCAGCGAATGGATAATGTTGATGATTTCTATGCTGCAATCGGTTATGGCGGACTTTCCATTATTCGTATGATGCCTTACATCAAGGAAGAATATCAGAAGAATTATGATAAGAGCCGTCAGGAAATTAAGGTTGTTACCGTTAAGGATAACTCAAAGCGAAATAAAGACGGCGTTACTGTTGAGGGTATCGACAACTGTCTTATCAAGTTCTCGCAATGCTGTAATCCGTTGCCCGGCGATAACATTATAGGCTTCATTACTCGTGGTCACGGTGTTTCAATCCATAAGAGAGATTGTACAAACGTGCCAAAGGATTTAGTGAATTGTGCAGAACCTGCAAGATGGGTAAATGCATATTGGAATCAGAATGTCCGTGAGGAGTATAAAGCAACGCTTCAACTTACCTGCCTTTCACGAGTTGGACTTATGGCAGAGGTTGCACTTCAGGTTGCTAATATGCGAGTAAATATTACAAGCATTTCAACTCACGATATGAAAGACGGAAGAGCAATTGTTGAACTTACCGTCAATGTCAGCGGTCTTGACCATCTCAAAAATCTGATAACCAGAATTGAGAAAATTGACGGAATTTTAAGTGTAGAAAGATAAGGGAAAAATGAAAGCAGTAATTCAAAGAGTATCCAGAGCAAGTGTAACCGTCGACGGTGAACTTGTTTCAAAGATAGATAAAGGTTATCTTATTCTCCTTGGTGTTATGGATGATGATACTGAGGCAGATGCAGAGGTTCTTGCCCGAAAAACATCAACACTTCGTGTGTTTGAAGATGATGAGGGCAAAATGAACCTTGATATACAGAATGTTGACGGTGAAATTCTTGCCGTGTCACAATTTACCTTGTGTGCAGATGTGAAAAAAGGCAACAGACCGTCATTTATCCGTTCTGCTCATCCTGACCGTGCCAATGAGTTATATGAATATTTTTGCAAAAAACTTATTGAAAACGGCGTAAAAAATGTGGAAAAAGGTGTTTTCGGTGCTGATATGAAAGTTGAACTTCTCAACGACGGTCCCGTTACAATCCTTTATGACTCAGAAATTTGGAGAAAAAAGATATGATTACAGTAAAAAAGCATTTAGCAGTTATGAATGGCGGTTTCACAACAAATACTTATATCGTTATAGACGATGAAACAGGGGATACAGCAGTTGTTGACCCATCATTACCTGAAGAAAGCTTAATGGAAAAGCTTAACGGCAAAGATGTTAAATACATTCTCTTGACTCACGGACATTTTGACCATATGTGTGGTGCAAAAATGGTGAAAGATAACACAGGAGCAAAGATTGTTATCCACAAGGATGATGAGGAAATGCTCCATGACGGTGATAAGAATGAGTTTACAATCAACTGTGCCGGATATGAGTTTCCTGAAGTAGATGCAGATATATTAGCAGTAGACGGAACCGAAATTATGCTCGGCAACAGCAAAATAACTGTTATGCATACACCGGGACATTCTATGGGTGGCGTTTGCTATCTTTTTATGGATGATAAAGTAATGTTTTCAGGTGACACACTTTTCAGACTTTGTGCAGGCAGAACTGACCTTTACGGCGGTAACGGTCGTCAGGAACTTCGCTCACTTGCTAAAATCGGTGAGTTAGAGAGCAACTATAAGGTTTATCCCGGTCACGAAGAAGAAACAACTCTTGATTATGAACGCGAAAACAACCGTTATATGAGAACTCGTTTCAGAAGAAAATGATAAAATTACTTGTAATCAACCACAAATTCCATTATGAAATGGAAAAACTCGTCAGAATTTTTATGCCTGATGTAAAAATTCAGGTGGTGTATGAGATTTGTGATGATTTTCACATTTACACTTCCGTGACAGATGAAATTAAAGTAATAATAAATTTTGACGGTTTTAATAAAACACTTACTGCACCTTTGTGTGACGATAACGAAATGCAGATGGGCAGAATGGTCTATTCGCTTATGGGTGAATACACAGGCTTTTATCCCAAATGGGGTGTATTAACAGGTGTACGACCGTCAAAACTGCTTATAAATACAGAAAAGCAACTCGGACGTGAAAAGACAGAAGAATATTTTAAGAATGAATTGCTTGTAACAGACGAAAAATTTCGAATTGCAAGAGAAGTTGCCGATTGGGAAGAAAAAATTATAAGTACAAGTAAGCCCGATTCTTTCAGCCTTTATGTGTCAATTCCTTTCTGTCCCTCACGATGCAGTTATTGTTCCTTTGTGTCCCATTCCGTGGAAAATGATAAAGCAAAAAATCTATTGCCACAGTATGTTGAATTGCTTTCAAAGGAACTTGAAATTACAGGAAAAATCGCAAAAAATATCGGTGTTTCTCTTGAAAGTATTTATATTGGTGGCGGTACACCCACAACACTTTCAGCGGAACAGCTTAAAATAGTTATAAATTCAATAGAGAACAATTTTGACTTAAAGAATTGTCGTGAATTTACTGTTGAGGCAGGTCGCCCCGATACAATAACTGAAGATAAACTTTATGTTCTTAAAAACAGTCCCGTTGACAGAATAAGCATAAATCCGCAGACATTCAATGATTCTGTTCTGGGAGCAGTTGGCAGACGCCATACTGCAGAGGATACAGTAAGAATTTTTGAACTTGCAAGGAAAATGGGGTTCAAGAATATCAATATGGATTTGATTGCAGGACTTCCGTCGGATACTGTTGATGGGTTCAAGTATTCTCTGGATACTGCAGTAAGCCTTGACCCTGAAAACATTACAGTTCATACTCTTGCTGTGAAAAGAGCATCAGGTATCGGACAAAATTCGCCAAAAATTGCAAGTCGGAGGCCAAGCGGTCTTAGGAAGACAAACTGGTAAGACAACTCCTTGGCTCACAGAACGACATGGCTACGATCCGACTTACTGCAGTAAGCCTTGACCCTGAAAACATTACAGTTCATACTCTTGCTGTGAAAAGAGCATCAGGTATCGGACAAAATTCGCCAAAAATTGC
>JAZSKT010000225.1:0-3968 GCA_045534995.1 Candidatus Fimenecus sp. | reverse complement strand
ATTGTCAATAACGCATACAGATTATAAGGAATGGTGCGTAAAAACAACTGGAATCCTGTGATTCCTGCATCTGCGGGTACATAAGAATTCACAGCTGCTGCCCAGCTTGAAACTGGTGCAATAATACAAATAGGTGCTGCTGTTGCATCAATAATATAAGAGAGTTTTGCACGAGAAATCTTATGAGCATCTGTTACAGGACGCATAACGCTACCAACTGTAAGACAGTTAAAATAGTCGTCAACAAAGATTAAAGCACCAAGGCCGAAAGTTGCAAGCATAGCGCCTTTTCTTGACTTAATCTTTTTCTTTGCCCATTCGCCATATGCACGGCTACCACCTGCTTTGTTCATAAGAACAACGATGACACCAAGAACAACAAGGAAAATGATAATACCCATATTCCAAGTGTCAGCAAGCTTACCGATAAAGCCGTCTGTCATAATTGTGTTGAACATTGTTTCAAAGCTAAAGCCATTAGGACCAACCGCGTAAAGAGCGCCACCTACTACAATACCAACAAACAGTGAGGAATAAACCTCTTTTGTAATAAGTGCAAGTGCAATAGCGATTACCGGAGGAAGCAATGAGAAAATTGTTGAATAAAATCTGCTGCTGTATTCAACTTCTGCTGCACCATCTCCAGCAAATGCAATAACTGACATAGTTAAAACAAGAACTACTGCAATTGCCATCATAGCTAAAGCTTTAATGCTGAATTTGCGTTTCATTTTTTTACATCTCCTTTTTGCATATTAAGTAAAAAAATACCCAATATACAATATTTTTACATATGAAAAGATACCATAATTAGAGTATTTTGTCAATGTAAAAATAGATTTGTCGAACTTTAAAATAAATTTATTTTTACTTATTGTAAAAAATGTGGTATAATAAGCACATAATAAATACAGTGAGGTTGATATTTTATGATTAGAAATGAAGCTATGTTCAAATTAAGTTATGGATTATTTATATTAAGTGCTCACGAAAACGGAAAAGATAATGCTTGTATTATAAATACAGCCACACAAGTGACAGACAATCCAAAAAAAATAACAATTGCGATAAACAAAAATAATTATACATGTGGAATGGTTGAAAGAACTAAAAAATTTACAATTTCCATTCTTTCACAAGAAGCGACATTTGATATGATAAAGAGATTTGGCTTTGCAAGTGGTAAGGATACTGATAAATTTGCAGGATACAATGACCACTATAGAACAGAAAATGGTACTTTCTTTATATGTGAGCAAACTAACGCATATATTTCTTGTACTGTTACAGATATGATTGATTGCGGAAGTCATATTTTATTCATTTCAGATGTCACTGAAGCTGAAACACTTTCGGATGTTCCTTCTGCGACGTATCAGTACTACTTTGATAATATCAAGCCAAAGCCTGAAGCACCAAAGAAAAAAGGCTATGTATGTAAAATATGTGGATATGTTTATGAAGGTGAAGAATTGCCTGATGACTTTATTTGTCCACTCTGCAAACATGGTGCAGAAGATTTTGAACCGATAAAATAAGCCAATTAAATTAAAAATTAAGGAACAAACTGATTTCGTATTCCAGGCGAAGTCAGTTTTTGTTCTATTTACACTATATTTTCAGTAGAAAACATCAAACTATCTTTTTTAGTCACTTTTATATTTTGTGTATATTATCTTTTTTTCTATTGTTTTAAAATTAAAAATGATTTATAATAATTTTGTAAAAATACATTGGGGGATTAAATTATGAAAAAGATTCAAAAAACAATTGCAGTCTTTATGGCAATTATATTATTGCTATCTTGCGTATCCATTGCATCTTTTGCAGTTAGTGGCAATATCCCTGCAGATATAATTGCAATGTCAAGTCAAGTTGCCGTTGAGCTTGAGCAAGAAGGTATTGTTCTTCTTAAAAACGAAGATAATGTTTTACCGTTAACTGGTAAAAAAGTTAATATCTTTGGTGCCGGTTCTGTTGTACCATTTTTGGGTGGTGCAGGTTCGGGCGCTATCACAACTGATGACCCTGTCACCTTCTACGAGGCTCTCGACGAGAATAATATTAACTACAATCCCGAACTTCGTGGACTATATGAGAAAGAATGCAGTTCCAATGAAATGCCAAAAACAAGTAATACGGTTATTAATAATCTTCTACAATTAGTTCTTGCTAAAAATTCTCTTGAAGAAATGGCTTGTGATAAGCTCACAGACAAAATAATGCAAAATGCTGTTTCTTTCTCTAACACAGCAATTATTGTAATCAGCCGTACAAGTGCTGAAACTACTGACCTTACAAAAGATGTTCTTCGTCTCTCTGAGGAAGAGAAAAAACTTGTTGATAAAGTTACTTCAACTTTTTCTGATGTTATCGTTCTTTTCAATACAGGAAATGTTATGGAAATGGGCTGGTTAGACGAATATGACAGCATTAAAGCTGCTGCTATGATTTGGATTCCGGGCGAATTTGGTATGAGAGCTGTTGCTCAAATGCTCACAGGCGAAGTAAATCCATCTGGCAGACTTACTGACACAGTAGCATATAGCGTCGATGACCATCCGTCAACAGAATGTTTTGGCACATACGAATATGACGGTGGCGGATATTATGTTGAATATCTTGAAGGTATTTATGTAGGTTATCGTTACTTTGAAACATTTGCTAAAGATAAAGTTCAATATCCATTCGGTTACGGTCTTTCATATACAACATTCACTAAAGAACTTATTTCATATAATATTGGTAAAGAAATAATCAGCGTTGATGTTAAGATTACAAACACCGGTAATGTAGATGGTAAAGAAACAGTTCAGATTTATTACAGCGCACCTTATAACAAAGGCGGAATTGAAAAAAGTGCAATTTGCCTTGGTGGATATGCAAAAACATCAATGCTTAAACCAAATGAGAGTGAAACTGTAACAGTTGAACTGAAAATCAGTGATATGATGTCCTATGACAAAGACAACCTTGAAGCATGGATTCTTGAAAAAGGTGATTACAAAATTATTCTCGGTGAAAATGTTCAAGAACACATTGACTCTTTCACATACACAGTCAACGAAGATATTATAGTGAAATATGATAGTGTTTCAGGAAACGAAATCAAAAATCTTTTTGATTTTGCCTATTCTGATTTTACAATACTTTCAAGAAATAACTTTGAAAATACATACCCTGAAGCAAGAAGACTTACGGCAACTGAGGAAATTTTGAATCCTGACCAACTCCCCGCCCCCACAACTATAGGTGAAGCACCAAAGATGGGTGTTAAATATGACACAACAATTATGCTTGATGATGTTTATGCGAATCCCGAACTAATGAATAAATTCCTTGACCAATTAACTCTCAATGAAATGATTACTCTCGTTGCACATAGTGGTTATGAAACGCAGGGAATTGACAGACTCGGTGTTCCAAAAACATATGATAATGATGGTCCATCTTGTGTTAAAGGTGCACACGGTCAGACTTATTTTGATTGTGGTACTGCTTATCCTTGCGCCACTGCAATTGCTTGTACTTGGAACGATAACTTAGCTTTCAAAATGGGCGAAAGCGCAGGTATTGAGGCAGATGCTATGAATACAGACATTTGGTATGCACCGGGTGCAAACATTCACAGAAATCCTATGGGTGGACGAAACTTTGAATATTTCTCTGAAGACCCACTTATTGCAGGAAGAATGTCGGCAGGTATTGTTGCTGGTGCAAAATCAAAAGGTCTTATAACAACAATTAAACACTTTGTTCTAAATGACCAGGAATCTCACCGTAATGGCATTTTCACATGGGCAGACGAACAGACATTGCGTGAAATCTACCTTAAAGCATTTGAAATTCCTGTTAAAGAAGCAGGTTCTGACGGTATTATGTCCGCTTACAACAGACTTGGTACTGACTGGTGTGGTGGATGTTCAGAACTTCTCAATGACCTTTTGCGTACTGAATGGGGTTATGAA
>JAZSKT010000243.1:0-7159 GCA_045534995.1 Candidatus Fimenecus sp. | reverse complement strand
ATACGTTTTCATAGCCCCTGCGGCAATACCACAGCTGCCCTGTCCAACTGCTATTTTCATTCTTCTTCCTCCCCTTCTTTTGCTTGTAATTCTTTAAAAATAGAAACGGCTTTTTCCGGAGTTAATGAACCATAAGTATCGTCATTTATCATCATAACGGGTGAAAGACTGCAACAACCAAGGCAAGCCACATTTTTAAGTGTGAAAAGTCCGTCAGCAGTTGTTTCGCCGTCTTTAATGCCGAGATATTCATTGATTACCTTTTCTATCTGTAACGAGCCGTTAACGTGACATGCAGTACCCTGACAAAGCATAATAAGATACTTACCCACAGGCTCCAATCTAAACTGTGAATAGAAAGTTGCAACACCCATAATTTTAGTTACTTTAATTCCTGTTCGTTGTGAAATATGTAAAATTACATCAACAGGTAAATAGCCGTATATTTCCTGAGCATTCTGTAAAATTGTAATAAGACTACCTGGAACGGTTGCATATTTTTCTAAACAAGGTTCTAAAAGAGAAAAATCACTTTTATTACAATCGCAATTCATAACTGACCTCCGAATATATGTACAAATTAATCTATTATATATAATAATACAAATAACGCTATTTTTCAAATAGAATTTTCTTATAAAAATGGTAAAAAAAATATCGACTTTAACAATAAATAGGTATATAATAATCATATGCGATTAATTTCCATGGAATTGAGGAATAATTTTGAAGAAATATTTATACGAGATGCACTTTCACACAAAAGACACAAGTAATTGTGCCGAGGTTAATGCAGAAGTTGCAGTTGAGGAATATATTAAGGCAGGATATGACGGAATTGTTGTAACAGACCATTTGAGTTCATCAACATATATGAAATATGGACGTGAGCTTTTATCATGGGATAAAAAAGTTGATTTTTTTCTTCGCGGATATAATGCTGCAAAGAAAACAGCAGCAGGTAGAATTAATGTTCTTTTAGGTATGGAACTTCGTTTCAGAACAAGCGAAGGCGAAAACGACTATCTTGTTTATGGAATAAATGAGGATTTTCTGTATAAAAATCCAAACTTACTCAATCTTAACATTAAAAAGTTTTATGACTTAGCAAAAAGAAACGGATTCCTTGTTTTTCAAGCTCATCCGTTCCGGGTTGGTATGAAAGTGACAAATCCAAGATTTCTTGACGGTGTTGAGATTTTCAACGGAAATCCAAGACATAATTCAAATAACGATATTGCGGAAATGTGGGCAAAAAAATATAATCTCATGGTGACCTCAGGGTCAGATTATCACGAAATTGAAGATTTGGGCTCAGGAGGAATATGGTTTGATAAAGAAATCAAGGATAATGAAACATTAATCGAAGAGATGTTAAAAAGAGAATATGAAATCAAAAAGGTCTGCGGTTAAGCAGACCTTTTTTAAGCTTCAATTTTTGAGAATTGATACATATCCTTTGTGTTTTCTTCTGTAACATCAATTACTGTTAATGTACAAGATGGAATCATATCATCAGGATGTGATGCGTTATATCCGCTTACACTACTTAACTGATAATATCTGTTATTGTAAAAACTACTCATATTATTACTATGGACATGACCTATTGAAATAAGAGTAATGTAATCATTGTTTGCTGTCATATCGTCAAAAAGCTTATTTTCTACAATTGTATCAAGTTCATAAACATAAGCAGACGGAAAATATTCGTAATGCTCACCTTTTTCAAAAGCTGTTTTGAACGCAGGTGTGTCCATATGGAAGAATACACTTGTTTTGACTTTTCTTTCGTTAATCCCGTCGAGAAGCCAATTGATTTGATTTTGTTTTATGTAATCATATTTTCCTATTGCTTTTATCGTTCTTGCATTAGAATCCATAAATACAAGTGAGTGGACTAAATTTCCATTATATTCAAGGTCAATAAAGAACTGCATATCACCGTCAATATCTTTTTCGTTACCATAAACGAAGTTTTTATACTGCATTAAATACGCAATTAAATCTTCGTTTTCGCCGTCAATCTCGCTATCATTATTGCCCGGCACAAATGTCCAAGGAATATCATAACTATCAACAAGGTCTGCAAAAATTCTTGTTGCTCCATATTTATCGTAATCGGGATTAAGATTGAAACCGTCTACCATATCACCATTCACTACAATAAAATCACAGGCTGTTTTATCAAGAATTATCTTTAAATCCGCCATCGTTTTGGCATCGTTTTCACAAGTACCATTGTAAAAATGAGTATCGTTTATTTTAAGAACTACAAATTCACCGTCATCGCCTACATCATAAGTAATTTGTTCCAGATTATAGATTTCATCATAATTATGTGAAAGGTTATTTGGTCTGTTAAAATTAAATCTGTATAATATATAGCCACCAAATGTGCCATCGCAGACCAAGGCTACTACTATCAAAACAGCTATTTATTTTATTATTTTCTTTTTCATATCAAAATTCTTCTTTTTATTAATTATATAAGCAATATATCACGAATTGAGATTTTTGTCAATATCTCGTTGTGTGATAATGTAAAATCATCTTGAAATAATATTAAGGTGATTTTTATGAGATTAAAAGACTTACGAGAAGATAACGATGTTAAGCAAAAAGAACTTGCTGAATATCTCAACATAAAACAGAACACTTATTCACAGTACGAAAACGGTAAGCGCGAAATTCCGTTGGAAATGCTTTGGAAATTAGCTGATTTTTATAATACGAGCGTTGATTATATTATTGGCAGAACTGATAATCCGACAAGATTATAAATGTTTAAGCACTCACATTTTGTGGGTGCTATTTTTATACGGACGATTCGTGAATCGCCCCTACGAAAATGGCGGGGTCAAGACCCCGTCCTACAATGTAAAATTAAATTATTTTTTGAGTGCTACTGCTTGTTTGCATTTTGCAACGATATTTGCTGCGTCAAGTCCAAACTCATGAAGAAGCTGAACTGCAGGACCTGATTTGCCGAATGTATCTTCTACGCCTACGCGAAGTACAGGAACAGGAACTGTTTCACAAACAACTTCCGCAACTGCTGAACCAAGACCACCGATTACGTTATGCTCTTCAGCAGTAACGATTACACCTGTTTTCTTTGCACTTTCAATAATGATGTCACGGTCAATAGGCTTGATTGTTGCCATATTTACAACTCGTGCTGAAATGCCTTCTGCTTTGAGTTCTTCATAAGCCATAAGTGCTTCATTAACCATAAGACCTGTTGCGATAATTGTAACATCTGTACCCTCTTTAAGAACAGAACCTTTACCAATTTCAAACTTATAGTTTTCGTCGAATACTCTTGGCACTGCAAGACGACCAAATCGCATATAAACAGGGCCGTCGTGCTTTGCTGCTGCAAGAACACAAAGTCTTGCTTCAACATCGTCAGCAGGATTAAGAATTACCATACCAGGAATTGTTCTCATAAGACCGATGTCTTCACAACACTGATGGCTTGCACCGTCTTCACCAACAGAAATACCTGCATGAGTTGCGCCAATTTTAACATTGAGATGAGGATAGCCAATTGAGTTCCTAACCTGTTCAAATGCACGACCTGCAGCGAACATTGCAAATTGTGATGCAAATACTGTATATCCTGATGCTGCAAGACCTGCAGCAATACCCATCATATTACCTTCTGCGATACCACAGTCGATAAACTTTTCAGGATGCTCTTTTTTGAACATTCCTGTCTTTGTAGCAGCAGCAAGGTCTGCATCAAGAACAAGAACTTTAGCATCTGTATTTCCTAATTCAACAAGTGCTTTACCGTAAGCATCTCTCGTTGCTGTTTTGATTACTTCACTCATTTTGCTGCCTCCAATTCATTAAGTTTTGCAGTAAGTTCTGCTACTGCTGTATTATAGAGTTCTTCATTAGGTGCTGCACCATGCCAATTAACTGCATTTTCCATATAGGAAACGCCTTTACCCTTAACTGTCTTTGCAACGATTGCGGTAGGCATACCCTTACAATTCTTTGCATTCTCGAATGCTGTTTCGATTTCGTCAAGGTTATTACCATCAATTTCGATTGTATTAAAACCGAATGCAACGAATTTTTCAGGAATTGGATATGGTGAGTTAACTTCTTCAACAGTACCGTCAATCTGAAGATTATTATTATCAACGATTACAACAAGATTATCAAGTTTCTTTGCACTTGCAAACATTGCTGCTTCCCAAACCTGACCTTCTTCAATTTCACCGTCACCGAGAATTGTATAAACTCTTGTGTCTTTATTGTCATATTTTGCAGCAAGCGCCATACCAACTGCTGTTGAAATACCCTGTCCCAATGAGCCTGTGCTCATATCAACACCGGGTACTGATTTCATACTTGGATGTCCCTGAAGATATGAATCTGCTTTACGAAGTGTCTTGATGTCTTCAGTTGGGAAAAAGCCTTTAAGTGCAAGTGTTGCATAAAGAGCAGGTGCTGCGTGACCCTTTGAAAGAACAAAACGGTCTCTGTCTTCCCATTTTGGATTTGCTGGGTCAACTTTCATCTCTACATTGTAAAGATATGCCATGAGTTCGGCAATTGAAAGTGAACCACCCGGGTGTCCTGCCTTGGCATTGTAAATACCTTCAAGAATTAACATTCTTTCTTTTACGGCAAATAATTCTAATTCGTGTTTGAGTGAATTATTCATATTTATTCCTCCTTATAATCATCCATTATGTAATTAAGCAAGTCAGCAACTGCACCTTTATTACAATGACAAGCATGAAATTTTGCAATTTCGTGCATTGCCTTTGGTGCCTGTCCGCAACATGCAGGAAGTCCAACTGTTTTTAACATATCATAGTCATTGAAATAGTCGCCGATTGCTGCTGTATGACTATGTTCAATGTTATACATATCAGCAATTTTCATAAGTGCTGTTCCCTTATGTACACCCTCGTTAAGCATCTCAAATGATGAAATTGAACTTGACATAAAGTTTGCTCTTGTATCAGTCAATGTATCAACATATTTTCTGATTCTCTTAATAAGGTCAGGCATACCAAGGAAAATTACCTTACCCCAATTTTCTCTCGGAATTTCATCAGGGTGTTTGCAGTTTTTGTAATGTAATTTATCTGCTCTTACCATTACTTTTGCAAAGATTTTGGAATTAAGCGTATAAATCATTTTGTCAGTCAAAATCTCGATTTCGACCATTGGGAATCTTTTATATATTTCAAAAACCAAATCAATTGCGTGGTCATTAATTGCATCAAAATGAAGCATTTTTTCCTGTGCATAGTCATAAACACCTGCACCGTTAAGGACTACTGCAGGAGTGCCTTTTATCGGCAATCTCTCATAATGTTTACGCATTGACTGAACATTTCGGCCCGATGCCAAGGTAAAATGACCGTTACACTCATTTACAAAACGACAAATTGCTTCATAATTGTTTTTTGGCAACTGTCTGAATTTATTATTAAGTGTACCGTCAATATCTGACACAACAAGCCAATTTGATAAGTCTTTATTTCCCATTTTTTCAAACACCTCCTGAGGTGGCTTTAAGTTTACCCAAAAAACCCTTGAAATAATCAGGCAAATCAGAAGTAAACTCAAGATATTCACCACTTATAGGGTGAATAAATCCGATTTTTATTGCATGTAAGCACTGACCGTTAAGGTAAGCACTTTTTTTATCATTTCCATATACTAAATCACCTGCAACAGGATGCCCTAAATGAGCCATATGAACACGAATTTGATGTGTTCTGCCTGTTTCAAGTTTTAAGGATATATGTGAATAGCCTTCATAATCCTCAATAACGGAATAATGTGTCACGGCAACCTTTGAATTGCTCTGTGTAACACACATTTTCTTTCGGTCCTTTGGATTTCTGCCGATTGGAGCATTTACAGTTCCCTGTTGTTCCTTTAAGTGACCAACGATTACAGCGTTATACTCACGAGTGAAACTATGTTCTTTAATTTGCTCGGCAAGTCCCATATGAGCCTTATCATTTTTTGCAACAATCAATAAACCACTCGTATCCTTGTCTATTCTATGGACAATTCCGGGACGAAGAATACCATTTATCCCTGAAAGCGAATCTTGACAATGATAAAGGAGAGCGTTAACAAGCGTTCCGCTATAATTTCCGGGAGCAGGATGAACTACCATTCCTCTCGGTTTATTAACAACAAGCAGATGCTCGTCTTCATAAACTATATCCAAAGGAATATTTTCAGGTTGTGCATCAAGAGGCTTAAGTTCACTTGGCAACATAACAATTTCGTCATCAGCACTGACTTTATATTTCTTATTGACAACCTGTCCGTTGACTAACACTTTTTCATTTTCAATAAGTTTCTGAATAGCATTTCTTGAAGTGCTTTCAACAAGAATAGATAAAAATTTATCTATTCTCTCCCCTTCATACTCCTGAGGGACATCAATTATAACTTCACTCATTATTTTTTCCTTTTTCTCTTTTACCTTCTCTGTAAATGTCATAAAGCAACCAAATTACAAGCGCAATACAACTACATGTAACAAGGATATCGGCGAAATTAAAGATTGCAAAATCAATAAACAATGGCTCAATATAGTCCACAACATAACCACGGAATACACGGTCTATCAAATTACCTATTCCACCGGATATAATAAGCGTAACGCACACATACTCCATATCAAATTTGCGTTTTTTTAACATCAGATAAAGAATACCAACAATAATTATTACTAAAGTAAATATTGATAAAAGAGTTGTTTTACCGCTAAACGAACCAAAAGCAGCCCCCGTATTTTCGGCATAGTTCAACTGAACAAAGCCGTCTATTAGAGGAAGACTGCCAATCGGTTCGAGATGTTCGATAACAAGTAATTTTATGATTTGATCAACTGCGACTAACAACGCAATTATAATTAAAGTCATTACTTGAAACATTAGAAAACCTCGTCTATTTTATTTTTTCTTAAAGAAGTTTTTAAATGGACTTGATGATGGACCCTTTTCATTATCGTCATCTGTTTTAACATCAATGTCATCAGATTCATCAACTACTTCAAAACTATTAAATAATGGCGATGCAGATACTTCATCATCCTCATCATCATCATCTGAAAAGTCAATCTTGTTTATATCAAAACTGAATGCTTTGTTCTTTTCAACAA
>JAZSKT010000181.1:0-8472 GCA_045534995.1 Candidatus Fimenecus sp. | reverse complement strand
TCCTGTGCAAACTTGAGAACTCTCTTATCAGGGTCAAAGCCTTCAGGACAAGCAACAGATACCTCCATACCCATTTTAAGACCACCGACGATAAGTGAGTTTGCCATATTGTTACCGTCGCCGATATATGTCATTTTAAGACCGTCAAGGTGACCTTTATGCTCACGAACTGTCATAAGGTCAGCCAGAACCTGACAAGGATGACAAAAGTCGGTAAGACCGTTGATTATCGGGATTGAACCGTATTTCGCAAGGTTTTCAACTTCACTCTGCTCAAAAGTTCTAATCATAATACCGTCAAGGTAACGAGATAGAACTCTTGCAGTATCCTGAATTGGCTCACCACGACCAATCTGCAAGTCACGATTTGAAAGGAAAAGTGCCTGACCACCGAGCTGATACATACCTGTTTCAAATGAAACACGAGTTCTTGTTGATGATTTCTGGAAAATCATACCGAGAGTTTGTCCCTCAAGACGATGGTGCTTAATATTATTTTTGTTTTCATATTTCAACTGGTCAGCAAGATTAAGAATATTTGTAATTTCTTCAGTTGAAAGAGCAAGCATACTTAAAAGATGTTTCATATTTTTTACTCCTTAAGGAATTTTTCGAGAATTTCCATACCCTTGTCGATTTCTTCTTTTGTGATTACCAAAGGTGGTAACATTCTCAATTTATTTTTAGCGGTGAGAATTAAAAGTCCGTTCTCACTACATTTTTTTGCGATTTCCCCTGCATTTTTAGTCTTAAGTTCAATGCCGAGCATTAATCCAAGACCGCTGATTGACTCGACTTCTTCAATTTCAGTAAGTTTTTCTCTTATGTACTCACCTTTTTCGGTGATTTCATTTAAGAATTCGTCAGTCAAGGTTTCAAGTATATATCGTGCCCCTGCACAAGCCACAGGATTTCCGCCGAATGTTGTTCCGTGAGTTCCAGGTGTCAGCACTTCTGCACATTTTTCGGTACAAAGACAAGCACCCATTGGAAGACCATTACCGATACCTTTTGCACTTGTTACAACATCAGGAGAAACCCCCGCGTGTTCGTATGCAAAAAGTTTACCTGTTCTGCCCATTCCTGTCTGAACTTCGTCAATTATCAAGAGAATGTCCTTTTCATTACAAACCTGCTGAACAGTTTTAAGGTACTGGTAATCAGTTGGAACTACTCCCCCCTCACCCTGAACAACCTCAAGGATAACTGCACAGACACTATCGTCTGCCATTTCTAAAAACTGCTCTGTGTTGCCCGATTCAGCATACTTAAAGCCCTGCACAAAAGGATTAAAGAACTTATGATAATGTTCCTGTCCCGTTGCAGTAATTGTAGCCATTGTTCTGCCGTGGAATGAGTTTACAAGAGTAATTATGTTGTAACGATTTTCACCATATTTATCAAAACTGTATTTTCTTGCGAGTTTAATGGCACATTCGTTAGCCTCTGCACCTGAATTGCAAAGGAAAACACGGTTAAAACCTGTTTTCTTGCAAAGAGCATCCGAGAATTCAGCAACAGTCCCGTTATAATAAAGATTTGATGTGTGCTGAACCTTTTTAAGTTGTTCAGTTACAGCATTTATCCAACCTTCATTGTTATATCCCAACAAGTTTACGCCAATACCTGAACCAAAGTCGATAACTTCATTACCTTCGCTATCCACAAATGTTGCACCATTACCACTTTCAATTGAAACAGGGAAATGCGCATAAGTAGGCATTAAACTATTGTCTGCAAGATTTTTAATATTTTCTAACATTATGTATCACCTGAATTAAAGGAACATTGTGCCGATACCACTATCGGTAAGCATTTCGATAAGGATAGAGTGTGGTATTCTGCCGTCAATAATATGTGTACGCTTAACGCCACGACGAACAGCTTCAACACAGCAGTCAATTTTAGGAATCATACCACCGCTGATTATACCCTGACTCTTAAGTTGTGGTACTTCACTTACATTTACAACGTGAATAAGTGTACTTTCGTCGTCCTTATCCTTTAAAAGTCCACGGACATCTGTCATTAAAAGTAATTTTTCAGCACCAAGTGCTGCGGCAATTTTAGCAGCGGCAATGTCGGCATTGATGTTGAGTACCTCACCATTTTCACCGCCACCAACAGTTGAAACAACAGGCACATAACCTTTTTTAATGAGGGTGTCAATGAGCGTTGTGTCAATTTCAGTAATATCACCAACAAAACCAATGTCCTTTGACTCATATTTCTTTGCCTTAATCATTTTGCCGTCAAGACCACAAATACCAACTGCCTCACCACCGTGAGATTCAATAAGCTGAACAAGTCTTTTGTTGACTTTACCTGCAAGTACCATCTGTACAACATCAATTGTTTCGTCGTCAGTATAGCGAAGTCCGTCAACAAACTTTGACTCCTTACCGATTTTACCGAGCATTTCGTTAATTTCGGGTCCACCACCGTGAACGAGTACAACATTAACGCCAACTGAACGAAGGAGAACAATGTCTGTCATAACAGCATCCTGCAAGTCCTTATTTATCATAGCGTTGCCACCGTATTTGATAACAACTGTTTTTTCGTGATAATGCTGAATATACGGAAGTGCTTGTACAAGAACTTCACTACGGTCAGCATGAGTAAGTTTTGATATGTCCATATTTTTCTCCAAATGCAAAGTGCAAAATTAAATATTATTTACATAATTTTCAAGAGTGCATACAGTTTGTGCTTTTGCACGGCGAAGCGTATTAGTTATACGCGAGTTTCCGTGCGAAAAGTGCAAAATGTATGTGTTATTGGAAATTATGTACGGTAATCTCCGTTAATCTTAACATATTCATAGGTTAAGTCGCAACCGTATGCAGTTGCATTGTAGTCGCCATCGTTGAGTTCAACGATAATATAAACTTCGTCTTCTACGAGAACCTTTTTTGCGATTTCTTCGGAAAATTCAATTCCTGCACCATTTTTACAAACAGGAATTTCACCGCCTGTAGATTTAAATGAAACATCAACCTTGTTTACATCAATATCCACGCCTGCATAACCGAGTGCACACAAGATTCTGCCCCAGTTTGCATCCGCACCAAACATCGCAGCCTTTACAAGCGAAGAACAGATAACACTCTTTGCACAAACCTTTGCAATTTCCTTTGTTTTTGCGCCACTCACCTGACATTCAACAAGTTTTGTTGCACCCTCGCCGTCTTTTGCCATAAGTTTAACAAGTTTTTCGCAGATTGCATTAAGGGCTGAAACAAACGCGAAATAATCATCATTTTCTGTTTCAATTCTTGTATTTTCACAAAGACCTGATGCCAAAACTGCAACAGTATCGTTTGTTGATGTGTCGCCGTCAACTGAAAGCATATTGAAACTGTCTTTTACAACCTCAAGGAGTGCTTTTTTAAGCATTTCACTTGAGATATTTGCATCAGTAGTGATAAAACCGAGCATTGTTGCCATATTAGGATGAATCATACCGCTACCCTTTGAGATAGCACCGATTTTACATTCTTTACCGTCGAGTGTAAATGAAACTGCAAATTCCTTTTTAACTGTATCAGTAGTCATAATAGCCTGAGCAGCATTGTCAGAGCCGTCTTCACTCAATTCACTCACAAGTTGTGCCATACCATTCTGAATAGGCTCAATGTTGATTGGCTGGCCGATAACACCTGTTGACGCAACAACAAAATCTGTTGGTTTAAGATTTGTAGCCTCTGCCACAAGTTGACACATCATTTCAGCCTTTTCGATACCGTCAGCATTACATGTGTTTGCAATACCGCTGTTACAGATTACGCCATAAGCCTTGCCATCTGCAATATTGTTACGAGTAACCGTAATCGGTGCACCGTAAACGAGATTCTGAGTATAAACTGCTGCTGCATCACATTCTTTCTGGCAGAGAATGAGTGCCAAATCTTTTTTAGTTTTATTTTTACGAATTCCACAGTGAATACCACTTGCCTTAAAACCCTTTGGAGCAGTAACACCGCCGTTGATAAATTCAAATTTCATTTTTTCACCATTTCTTTCCGTATGGGTTGTTCAAAGTATATTCAGCTTTTGTCAAAAAGTCCTCATCATTACGAACAATATGGTCATTATATCCTCTTTGCCACATTTTGAAACCAGCCTTTTTGTTTGTCATTCTTTTGAATGTTGAAACAATTGATGGTATTCTGGCGTTCGTAGGGGTCGGCGTCCCCGACGACCCGTCAATTCCAATGATAAAATGCATCTGATTAGGCATAATTACATACGGATAAATATTCACATCATCATAAACTGAATTTATTTCTTCTATCTGATTTTTTACAATTTCTCCATATCCTGTTAATTCAACATATGGTTCTGTATGCAGACTCTCTCTTTTGATTTTACCAAATAGTGCTTTTTCTTTTTCAATGGCACATATCGTTATGAAATATTTGCCTTTAGACGAATAATCAAATCCTTCGAGTCTTGTTCTTTTTCTTTGTTTGAGTTCCATAATATTTTGTTTCGGGTCGTCGAGGACGCCGACCCCTACGTATTATAAAGTTAACTGATATGATGGGTCAATTCCCATTTTTACATTTAAACATTGAACGGCAGCACCAGAAGCACCCTTGCCGAGATTGTCATATCTTGCAATTAAAAGAACTCTGTCTTCATTACCGCAAACGGTTATTTCCATACCATCACAGTCCCCCATCTTGTTACCTGAGATAAAACCGTTTTCGTCAATGCTTTCTTTATATTTAACAATATCTGAATTGTATTTTTCTTTATATAACCCCTTAATATCCTCTGCTGTTTTGCCGTTTTTCAAATCTTTTTTGAAAAGTGGCACTGTCATAACCATACCGCAGAAATAGTCGCAGATATATGGTGAGAAAATAGGCTCATTCTGAAGTCCTGAAATAATTTTCATTTCCTTTAAGTGCTTATGCTGTTGAGTAAGAGCGTATTCACGAGGTGCATCTAAAAGATAATCTCTTTCTGCATCTTCATACTGTGCAATACCGTTTTTACCTGCACCGCTGTATCCTGACATAGCATGACAAGCGATACAGATGTCACTATCCACAATTCCTGCATCAACCAAAGGCTTTACAAGGGCTATAAAACCACTTGCATAACATCCCGGAACTGCAATTCGCTTTGAATTTTTAAGTTTATTTTCGAATTCTTCGCAAAGTTCTGGGAAACCGTATGCCCAACCCTCATTTGTTCTGTGAGCAGTTGATGTATCAATTACTATTGTATTTTCGTTATCAATAAGACTTACTGCCTCAATGGCTGCCGCATCAGGTAAGCAAAGGAATGCAATATCAGCATTATTCAATGCTTCCTTTCGGGCGTTTGTGTCTTTTCTTAAATTTTCAGGAAGAGTTATAAGTTCTATATCTTCTCTTTTTGCAAGGCGGTCAAAAATTTTAAGTCCTGTTGTACCCTGACTGCCGTCAATGAATATTTTGGTCATAATTTTATATTTTCCTTTTGTGACAGTTTGTAGGAGCGATTCATGAATCGCCCGCATTTAGTTATCGTGACACTTGAAGACGGGCAATTCGTGAATTGCCCCTATATTATTTATTAAGTTCTTTTACTCTCTGCACCTGCGCCAGCACATTCTGTGGTGCAGGTCCACCGAGAGATGTACGGTCATTTACACATTTATCAAGGTTGATTGCATCAAACACACCTTCGTCAAATATGTCACAAACTGCCTTGTATTCTTCCAAGGGAAGTGTTTCGAGTGTAAGACCTTTATTGATACAAAGAGCAACTAATTCACCTGTTGCTTTATAAGCATCGCGGAAAGGAAGTCCTTTACCTACAAGATAGTCAGCACAGTCAGTTGCGTTAATAAATCCGCCTGCTGCAGCTTTTCGCATATTTTCAGGAAGTGCTGTCATTGTGTCAAGCATTGGAATAAATGCAGTAAGGCACATTTTAACTGTATCGAAAGCGTCAAAAATTGCTTCCTTATCTTCCTGCATGTCCTTGTTATATGCAAGTGGCAAACCTTTCATCATAGTAAGGAGTGTTGTAAGGTCACCAAATACACGACCTGATTTGCCACGAATTAACTCTGTAATATCAGGGTTTTTTTTCTGTGGCATAATTGATGAGCCTGTTGAAAAAGCATCGTCAAGTTCAATGAATTTAAACTCCCATGAACACCACAAAACAATTTCCTCTGAAAAACGAGAAAGATGCACCATAATTATTGAGATAACTGATGCCAGTTCCATACAGAAATCACGGTCAGACACGCTATCCAACGAATTTTGCATAGCACCGTTGAAGCCAAGAGCCTTTGCTGTCATTTCACGGTCTGTGTTATATGTTGTACCTGCCAAAGCACAAGCACCAAGGGGTGAATAATTCATTCTGTCAGTTGCCTGTGAGAGTCTTTCTTTATCACGAAGAAGCATTTCTGCATAAGCCATTAAGTGATGACCGAACGTAATCGGTTGCGCTCTCTGGAGATGAGTATATCCGGGCATTACTGCACTTGCATACTGTTCTGCCTTTTTGCATAGTACATCCACAAGTTCTGTAAGCTGATTATAAAGTACATCACATTCGTGACGGAGATAAAGGCGAATGTCAACTGCAACCTGGTCATTACGACTTCTTGCTGTATGTAATCTCTTACCTGCCGAGCCGATTCGAGAAGTGAGTTCTCCCTCAACGAAAGTATGTATATCTTCAGCATTTGGGTCAATCTCTAATTCTCCGTTTTCGATTTCTGCCTTGATTGCTTTTAAGCCATCAGTAATAGCAGTTAAATCTTCAGCAGAAATAATACCCTGCGCACAGAGCATTGCTGCGTGAGCAAGACTTCCGTCAATATCCTCTTTGTACATACGGCTATCGAACTTTATTGATGAGTTAAAATCATTTGTTTTTGGGTCGATTTCTTTTGAAAATCTGCCTTTCCAGAGTTGCATAATTGTCACCTTTAATTTATGTCTATATTAGCACAATACGACAAAGACTATTTCTGTCCTTGTCGTTGTTTTGTTAAACCATTGTAGGGGACGTCGACTCGGCGTCCCGCAACAAATCACATATTTACTAACGGGCTGCCGAGGTCGTCAGCCCCTACATTATTTATAATTCTTACTTGTTTTCTTCTCTCTGTTTGTCAAGAAGTGCCTTAACCTTAATTGATAAACCAAACAAGTTGATAAATCCTGCTGAATCTTTCTGGTTGTATGCACCGCCGTCATCACCGAATGATGCAACATTTTCATCATAGAGTGAGTATGGAGATGTGATACCTGCGTTGATGATATTGCCCTTGTAAAGCTTGAGTTTAACATCACCTGTTACTGTCTTCTGTGTTTCGTCAACAAATGCAGAAAGTGCTTCACGAAGTGGTGTGAACCAAAGTCCGTTATAAACAACCTCACCGAATTTCTGTGCTACAAGTTTCTTGTAGTGTGATGTATCACGGTCAAGGCAAATCATTTCAAGTAATTCATGTGCTTTGTAAAGGATTGCACCACCCGGAGTTTCATAAAGACCACGAGATTTCATACCAACAAGACGATTTTCAACGATGTCAAGAAGTCCGATACCGTTAGCACCACCGAGTTCGTTGAGCTTTTCAACGATTTGGAGTCCTTTCATTTCAACGCCGTCAATAGCAGTTGGAACGCCTTTTTCAAAGTGAATTGTAACATAAGTTGGTTCGTCAGGAGCCATTTCCGGAGAAACGCTCATTTCAAGGAAGCCAGGCTTATTGTATGTTGGCTCATTTGCAGGGTCTTCAAGGTCAAGACCTTCGTGAGATAAGTGCCATACATTCTTATCCTTTGAATAGTTTGTTTCACGGTTAATCTTAAGAGGAATATTGTGAGCCTCAGCGTAAGCGATTTCTTCTTCACGTGACTTGATATCCCATTCACGCCAAGGAGCGATAATTGCCATTTCAGGAGCAAAAGCCTTAAGTGTCAATTCAAAACGAACCTGGTCATTACCTTTACCTGTACAACCGTGACAAATTGCATCTGCACCCTCTTTGATTGCGATTTCAGCAAGACCCTTTGCGATACAAGGACGAGCATGAGAAGTACCGAGGAGATACTGTTCATATTCAGCACCTGCTTTAAGACAAGGCCAGATATATTCCTCAACATATTCTTCTTTCAAGTCAAGAACATAGAGTTTTGAAGCACCTGTTGCGATTGCTTTTTCCTCAAGTCCGTCAAGTTCAGTACCCTGACCAACGTCGCCTGATACAGCGATAACCTCACAGTTATTATAATTTTCCTTAAGCCAAGGGATGATGATTGATGTATCAAGACCACCTGAATAAGCTAAAACAACCTTTTTAATATCTTTCTTTTCCATTGTATATTCCTCCGAAAAATTGAGTTATAAATTGTGCAAATTGCAGTATGGGATATATTATACACGCTTTTTTCATTAAATCAAGTGTTTTTCCATATTTTTTAATGATTTTTTGTATTTTTATGCACT
>JAZSKT010000078.1:0-5060 GCA_045534995.1 Candidatus Fimenecus sp. | reverse complement strand
GAACGCAGTCTTCTGTCATACGCAAACTGCCTACACGCTTTTTGGCTATATAATATACCATGCCTCTATATTTTTTATATAATTCCGTGAACCTTTGCTCGTCTTCTTCGTTTTCGAGAAGCGCAAAAAACATGGTAAACATAATTATCACACCCTTGCAAAAAATTATATAATAAATTCAGTTTTTAAGCAAGTATGACATAATAATATTTTTGCCTCAAGTTTTGTGTTATAGGGTTTATTTGTCAGCGCGAATATGCTATACTGTAAAAAAGTTACAGATTAGGGGATGATTTTGTGTACAGCATAGAATTAGGTAAAAGCGGAATGCAAGTACCTACCGTAGCGGTAGGATGTATGCGTATCAACAATATGAACGAGAAAGAAATTTCGGCGTTTATTGATAAAGCACTTGAAAATGGTGCAAACTTTTTTGACCACGCCGATATTTATGGTGGGGGACAAAGCGAAGTTGTATTCAGAAAAGCAATTACTCCATCAATGCGTGAAAATATTATTATACAGACGAAATGTGGAATTGTGCCCGGTAAGATGTTTGATTTTTCTTATGAACATATTGTGGAATCAGTAAATGGTAGTCTTAAAAGACTTGGAACAGATTATGTTGATGTTTTGCTTCTTCATCGCCCTGATGCACTTATGGAGCCGGAAGAGGTGGCAAAAGCTTTTGATGGGTTGAAAGCATCAGGAAAAGTTCGTCATTTTGGCGTTTCAAATCAAAATTCGTATCAGATGCAGTTGCTTCAGAATTCTCTCGATATGCCTATTTGTGCAAATCAGTTGCAATTTGGCATTATGCACACACCAATGATTCAGTCGGGCATAAATGTGAATTTGTATAACGAGTCGGGTGTGAATCGTGATGGCGGAGTGCTTGATTATTGTCGACTTAACAAGATTACAATACAGCCTTGGTCACCAATGCAGTATGGCTTTTTCAAAGGTTGTTTTGTTGATAACGAGCAGTTTCCGGAACTTAACAAAACAATGGATAAAATCGCAGAAAAATACGGTGTTTCAAAGAACACTCTTGCATTTGCTTGGATTCTTCGTCATCCTGCGAAAATGCAACCGGTTACAGGAACAACAAATCTTGTTCGACTTGAAGATTGCTTGAAAGCCACAGAAGTAAACCTCACCCGTGAGGAATGGTATGAAATATATAAGTCAGCAGGCAATATTCTGCCTTGAGAGATGACTATAATAACAATCTAAATATTAAAAGGTAGATGTTTATGAGCAAAAAGCCTAATGTTTTATTTATAGTGACAGATGACCAACGATGGGATACTATCCATGCTTTAGGAAACAAGGAAATAATTACTCCTAATCTTGATAAGCTTGTTAGTAGAGGAACTTCCTTTGTCCGTGCACATATTGCGGGAGGCACTTGTGGTGCTGTTTGTATGCCCAGCCGTGCCATGATTTTATCGGGACGCAACCCGTTTCATTTGGAAGAATTAGGCGGAAATATTCCACCCGAGCATAAAACCCTTGCAGAAACCTTTAAAAATAACGGCTATGAAACAATCGGTCTTGGTAAATGGCATAACGGTTGTCCTGCATATGCTCGTAGCTTTACTCAAGGAGCAAAGATTTTCTTTGGTGGAATGTGGGACCATTGGAATGTGCCTACTTGTCGCTATGACCCAACAGGCAAATATGATAATGTAATCAATTTTGTGGTGGATTTCTATAATGACAATCATCCACAAGCACAGCATTGTGATGAATTTGACCCGGGTAAGCATTCAAGCACCTTACTTACGGATTCAGCTATTGAAATGCTTAATAAAAATGTAAATAAAGATAAGCCATTCTTTATGTATCTTGCATTTTTAGCACCCCATGACCCACGCACAATGCCTGACGAATTTCGTCAGATGTATAATCCCGATGAAATTACGTTACCACCCAATTTTCAAGAGATTATTGATACAAATTATCCATTAATGGTTCATCGTGATGAACACCTTGCATCATATCCAAGAGATGAAAAAGAAATTAAGCGTCATATTGCCGAGTATTTTGCGATGATAACCCATCTTGATTTTGAAATCGGCAGATTGCTTAACGCATTACACGAATCAGGCGAAGAAGATAATACAATTATTGTATTTACGGGTGATAACGGACTTGCTGTTGGTCAACACGGTTGGCTTGGTAAAGAAGATATATATGAACACGGTGTCCGTATTCCACTTATTATGGCAGGACCGGGAATTGCAAAAAATACACAAAATGATGCTTATGTGTATCTTTACGATATATTCCCGACTCTTTGTGAAATGGTTGGAATAGATGCACCAAGTTCAGTTGATGGCAAAAGCTTTGTCCATCTTCTCGACGGAGAAAGCGGAGAATTTTTCCGCGATGAATTATACCTTATATTTGACGAGTTTATACGAGGCGTTAAAGACGATAATTATAAGCTCATTGAATATCGTAACGGTGACGAAAAAGAAGACAAATGAACATTCCTTTATGACATTAAAAATGACCCTTGGGAAACAGTAAACCTTGCAAATGAAGAAAAATACAAGGACAAAGTCAATGAAATGCGAGAGAAAATTCTCAAATATCGTGACGAATGGGAAGAACAAAAACACCCGTGGGGAATAAATTTCTGGAAAAGATTTTCTCAAGAAGATTAAAATACATCAAATAAATAAATAAAAATGTCCCCTTGGGGCAGTCCAGATTACCAAGGTATAATTATTTCTTTCCGTGATATTATAATCACTTTATTTAATTGTGTTCATAATGCACTTGTAAAGCGTATTTTCTATTGACAAAATATGTAATAAAAAGGTATAATCTCTTTGTATGAATTTATAAAAAATGGGGGTATTCCTATGCAGAAAAAGACCGTTGCTCTTACAGGCTCATCAGGCACAATGGGATGGGCAGGATTTAAAGAGCTTTATGCAAAAAAAGACAAGTTCAATATTGTTGTTCTCAACCGTGACAGCAAGAAAAATCGTGAGAAGTTCGCTGATTATGTAAATGACCCTGCGGTAAAACTCGTTTGGGGTGACCTTACAAATTACGAAGATGTTCTCAAGATGGTAACAGGTGCTGACTATGTTCTTCACGTTGGTGGTATGGTTTCACCTGCAGCTGACTATTATCCTGTTAGAACACAGAAGACAAACGTTACAGCAGCACAGAATATTGTTAATGCAATTAAGGCACAGCCAGACCCTGATGCAGTTAAGGTTGTTTACATAGGAACAGTTGCTGAAACAGGTGACAGAAATGCTCCTATTCATTGGGGCAGAACAGGTGACCCACTTAAAGTTAGTGTTTATGACCACTATGCAATCAGTAAAATTAAGGCTGAGGCAGTTTTTGCTGAATCAGGTCTTAAATATTGGGTATCTCTTCGTCAGTCAGGTATTCTTTATCCTGCAATTCTTAAAAATCTTGAACCAATTATGTATCACGTTCCGATTAACGGTATGCTTGAATGGGCAACAGTTGAAGATTCAGGTCGTCTTCTTGCAAATGTTTGCGGTGATGATATTCCTGAAGATTTCTGGAGGAACTTCTATAACATCGGTTCAGGTGAAGAATACAGAATCACAAACTATGAATTTGAAGACCTTCTTCTTGGCACATTAGGACTTGGTTCTCCTAAAAAACTTTTTGACCCACATTGGTTCACAACTCGAAACTTCCACGGTCAGTGGTACTATGACGGTGATAAACTTGAAGAATATTGTCACTTCCGTGCTAATATTCCTGTTAAAAAGTACTTCAAGAGCATGATGAATCATGTTGAAGGTTACTACAAACTCGCTTTCCTTGCAAAACCGTTTGCTCCAATCCTCAAGAAAGTTTGGATGAAGAAAATTGCACAGACACCTGAGTATGGCACAATCTGGTGGGCAGAAAACAAAGTTGATGTAAGAATGAAAGCTTACTACGGCAGTATGGAAGAATACGAAAAACTTCCAAGAAGCTGGAAAGATTTCGAAGTTATTATTCCTTCAAAGAAAACAACTGCTGATGATGTTCTTGTTCTCGACCACGGTTATGATGAAACAAAACCATTCGATTCTCTTACTCTTGAAGATTTACAGAAAGCTGCTGAATTCAGAGGCGCTAAGTGTCTTGCAACTGAAATCGTTGATATGTACACACCTGTTAAATGGGTAAGTGCAAGAGGTAACGAGTTCGAAATGTCACCAAACCTTGTTCTCAAGGGTGGTCATTGGTGTCCTGCAGAACTTCCTTGGCCTTGGAACTATGATGAAGAAGCAAGAATCAATCCATTCTTTGCACAGGTTTGGGACCGTGAAGGTGAAAACAACGTATATGGTCCTGAAATCTTTGATAACTTTAAGGAGAAGGTAACAGAATGAAAGTATTTATGATTGGCGGTACAGGTCTTTTAGGCTGTGAAGCCGCAAGAATTTTTATTGAAAGAGGACACGAAGTAACAAGTGTTGCTCTCCCACCACTTCCAGAAGGTGCACCAATTCCAAAGGAAATGAAATTGGAATTCTGCAATATCTATGAAAAGACAGATGACGAAATCCGTGAACTTCTTCGTGGCCACGATTGTTTCGTTTTCGCAGCAGGTATTGATGAACGTGTTGAATTCCCTGCACCTGTTTATGACGCATATTACAAGTATAACATTCAGCCACTTGAGAGAATTCTTCCTCTTTGTAAAGAGGTTGGTGTTAAGAGTGCTGTTATCCTTGGTTCATACTTTGCATATCTTGCAAAGGAAAGACCTGATATGAAACTTACAGAAAAGCATCCATATATCAGAAGCCGTATTGACCAGGAAGATGTTGCTTTCTCTTTTGCTGATGAAAACTTTGATGTAGCAGTGCTTGAACTTCCATACATTTTTGGTACACAGCCTGGCAGAAAACCTGTTTGGGTTATCCTTATCGAACAGATTAAGAGAATGGATAAACTTACATTCATAATGTATCCGGGTGGAGGTACAGCAATGCTCACAGTTCGTCAGGTTGGCGAAGTAATCGTTGGTGCTGCTGAAAAAACAGAGGGTGCAAAGGCTT
>JAZSKT010000156.1:0-4928 GCA_045534995.1 Candidatus Fimenecus sp. | reverse complement strand
AGTAATTCCTCAAGAACTGCCTTAACAAGGTCAAGACCTTTGTGACCCACAAGACGGGTAACCATACCAATCATTGGTACATCTTCTCTTACAGGAAGTGAGAAATATTCCTGCAACTTTGCCTTGTTGATTTTCTTCTTTTCACCGAAATCTTCTGCTGTGTAGTTAACCTCAATATCCTTGTCAGTTTCAGGGTTATAAAGAATTGTGTCGATACCATTGAGAATACCACTTAATTTCCATGAACGCTGATTAAGAATCGGGTCAAGACCGTGTGAATACCAAGGGTCAAGAATCTCGTTAGCATAAGATGGAGAAACAGTTGTAACTCGGTCAGCACATTCAATAGCACCTTTCATAAAGTTGCAGTCACCGTCATATTCAAGAAGTGACGCTGCACTTTCAGGAAGACCGACAACGTCCCCTAAAAGGTCCATACCGTAAGTGCCCTGATACTGAATATTATGAATTGTGAAAACTGTTTTGATGTTTTCATAACCCGGTCTTTGAGCATAAAGTGTGTTGTAATAAACAGGAGTCAATGCTGACTGCCAGTCGTTACAATGGATAATATCAGGCTTAAAGCCGATATGCGGAATGATTTCAAGAACAGCACGAGCAAAGAATGCAAAGCGTTCTGCATCGTCATAATAGCCATAAAGACCGTCACGCTTAAAATAATACTGATTGTCGAGAAGATAGTAGATTACTCCGCCTGCTTTTGCTTCAAAAACACCGCAGTACTGTCTTCTCCACGCAACAGGAACTGAAATACTTGTTACAAATTTCATTGTATCTTTAAGTTCCTGACTGATTGTGTCATAAAGAGGCATTACAACTCTTGCACCGATAAGTCTTTTGCGAAGTGCCTGTGGAAGACTACCTGCCACATCGCCAAGACCACCACTTGCTTTAAATGGAAGTGCCTCACTTGAAACGTATAAAACTTTCATATGTTTTTCCTTTCGAATTTATTTGATAAGTCATTCTGAGCGTAGCGAAGAATCTCTCCAAAAGTAATATATAAACTAACAGAGATTCTTCGTCGTTACACTCCTCAGAATGACATTGCAGGCGTGGAAGCCTGCCACTACGCGGGTCATCGAGGACGCCAGTCCCCACACATCTCATTATAAATGCTTGGATTTTTGATGAATTTTTGCTTTTGAGACCGCAGGCTTACGCGTGTAAGTCAAGGGTGAAAAAGTGAAAATTCGCAAAAAGACTGCATTTATATTACGATTTCTTTACCGATGTATACAGGATAACTTTCTGCACCTGAGAGAGTCTTATTTGGTGTAATAACAACACTCTTGTCAACTACAACACAATTGAGTGTTGCGTTCTGTGCAACGAAACCGTCCTGCATAACGATAGAATTCTTAACAACTGCACCTTTTTCAACTCGAACTCCACGGAAAAGAATTGAGTTTTCAACAGTACCCTCAATAATACAACCGTCAGCAACAAGTGAATTCTTGACACTTGAGCCAAGACCGTAAATTGCAGGCATATCGTCACGAACCTTTGTATAAACAGGTCTGTCCGCATTGAAAAGGTCGTCACAGTTATCCATATTCAGAAGTTCCATATTTGTCTTGAAATAACTTTCCATTGACTCGATAACTGCTGAATATCCCTTTGCTTGAAAACCATAAATATTGAGTTTACCCACATTACCCTGAATAAGGTCAGTTTCAAAATCTTTATGATTAAGGCTGATAGCTTCATTGATAAGTCTTTCAAGAAGAGCTTTTTTCATAAGAATCACATTAAGTGAGAAGTTAACATTTTCTTCTGTTACAGGAGAAATTGAAACTTTTTCAGCCTTACCGTCAGCATTCATATCAAGAACGACTACATCAGTAAGGTTAGGCTTTTTGCCGTTTTTATAAACGATTGTCATGTCAGCATTTTTTGCTGTGTGATAATCCATAAGAGCCTCAATATCGAGATTGAGAACAACATTACAGTCAGAGAGAAGAACATATTCCTCGTCTGAACGACTGATGAATCCCATAATACCCTTTAATGAAGCAAGTTTATCACGATTTCCGCCTGTTTCATTAGTTGAGAAAGGAGGAAGAATGAAAAGACCGTCATTTTTACGAGACAAATCCCAAGGTTTACCTGTACCTACGTGGTCCATAAGTGACTGGTAGTTGCTCTTTGTGAGAACACCAACCTTTTCGATTCCACTGTTTACCATATTTGAAAGAGCAAAGTCAATAAGGCGGTAACGACAAGCAAATGGAACTGAACCCATTGTACGGATACCTGTAAGTTCGCTGATACATTCATCATAGGCATTTGAGAAGATAATGCCAACTATATTCTTACCTGTCATCTTATTTAGCCTCCTTTACTACATCTTCACTAACCTGTGCCTTAGGTGCAACTGCAGCACCCTCACAGACTTTCACACCTGCGCCAATAACTGCAACACCCCAGTCGTCACGATTTGCACAGTCTTCAGGACTTGCGCCAACTACTGCGCCTGCTTCAATAACTGCATTTTCAGCAACGATTGAATACTGAACAACTGCGCCTTTTTTAACAACTGTTCCAGGCATTACGATTGAATATTTAACCTCTGCACCCTCCTCAACAGTAACATTGTTGAAAAGAATTGAATAGTCCACATCACCGAAAACTCTTGAGCCCTCTGAAATCATTGAATTCTGAACTGTTGCATCGGCTGATACATAATGAGGAGGACTAACAGGAGTTTTTGCATAGATTTTCCAGCTTGTGTCGGAAAGGTCAAGGTCAACTTTTGGATTAAGAAGGTCAAGGTTTGCTTCCCAAAGGCTGTCGATTGTACCAACGTCTTTCCAATATCCGTCAAAGAGATAAGCGAACATTGGCTCACCGTCAGCGTGCATCTTTGGAATAACATTTTTACCAAAGTCGTTGCTGGAATTTGGGTCAGCCTCGTCATCAATGAGGTACTGACGAAGTTTGCTCCAAGTGAATACATAAACACCCATTGAAGCCTTGTTACTTCTTGGATTCTTTGGTTTCTCTTCAAATTCGCTGATTGAGTTATCGTCATTGAGAATCATAAGACCGAAACGACTTGCTTCTTCCCAAGAAACCTCAAGCATAGCGATTGTACAAGAAGCGCCCTTTTCCTTGTGGTATTCAAGCATCTTGTTGTAGTCCATCTTATAGATATGGTCACCTGAAAGAATTACAACATATTCAGGGTCATAACGGTCAATGAAATTTATGTTCTGGTAGATAGCGTTTGCAGTACCCTTATACCATTCTGTACCCTTAATCTGCTGATAAGGTGAAAGAATATGAACGCCACCGTTAGCACGGTCCAAGTCCCAGGCCTGACCGTTGCCTATGTAGTCGTTGAGTTCAAGTGGCTGATACTGTGTTAAAACACCGACGGTAGAAATACCTGAATTTACACAGTTTGAGAGTGGGAAGTCGATAATTCTGTATTTACCGCCGTATGGAACAGCAGGTTTAGCAATGTTCTTTGTAAGAATACCAAGACGGCTTCCCTGACCGCCTGCAAGAAGCATTGCAATACATTCTTGTTTTCTTGCCATATTTATTCCTCCTTATTGGATGTTAATATATTATCTTGTCTTTTTAAGATAGATTGTTGACATTGGTGGTAAATCAAGAGAAACGCACTGCTCAAATCCGTGCATAGCCTCTTTTTGCCACTTGATTTTTTCTGGTTGTGCTTTTCCTGTTCCGCCGTATTTTGCATCATCAGAATTAAACACAATCTTGTAATTACTCTTTGCTGGAACGCCAATTTTATAATTATCTCGTGCAACAGGTGTAAAGTTGCATACAGCAATAATTTCTTTGCCTTTTTCGTCAATTCTGCGGAATGAAATTACTGAATTATCGTTGTCGTCTGCTGAAATCCATGAAAATCCTTCCCAGGAATGGTCAACTTGCCAAAGAGGAGCAGTATCCTTATAGAAATGGTTAAGTTCTTTAAAGTATGTCTGCAACTGTTTGTGTGCATCGTAATCCAGCAATAACCAATCAAGTCCCTGTTTATAATTCCACTCGATAAACTGACCGAATTCAGAACCCATAAACATAAGTTTCTTGCCGGGATGAGCCATCATATATCCCATAAAGGCTCTTACACCTGCAAACTTTTCTTCATAAGTGCCGGGCATTTTATTGATAAGAGAACATTTACCGTGAACAACCTCATCGTGGGAGATTGGCAGGATAAAATTCTCTGAAAAGGCATAGAAGAATGAGAAAGTGATACAACCGTGATTACCTTTTCTGTAAAGAGGGTCCATAGAGAAATATCGGAGAATATCATTCATCCATCCCATATTCCACTTGTAGTTGAAGCCAAGTCCACCCATAAATACAGGCTTTGTAACCATTGGCCAAGCTGTACTTTCTTCTGCTATGAGTAAGCTTCCGTGATAATCACGGAAAACATTCATACTCAGTTTATTAAGGAAATCTATTGTTTCAAGATTTTCGTTTCCACCGTCTTTATTTGCTATCCAATGACCGTCATCTCTGCCATAGTCAAGGTAAAGCATAGATGCCACAGCATCAACTCGAAGTCCGTCAATGTGATATTTATCAAGCCAGAACATTGCACTTGAAATAAGGAATGACTGAACTTCATTTCTGCCGAAGTCAAAGACCTTTGTTCCCCATTCAAGATGTTCGCCTTTTCTTACATCTGCATATTCATAACAAGGTGTTCCGTCAAATTCGTAAAGACCGTTGGCATCTTTCGGGAAATGAGCAGGTACCCAGTCAAGGATTACGCCCACTCCATGCTGGTGCAACTTATTTACCAGATACATGAAATCCTTTGGAGTTCCATATCTGGAAGTAGGAGCATAATAACCAGTTACCTGATATCCCCAAGAACCGTCAAAAGGATGCTCTGCTATACCCATGAGTTCCACATG
>JAZSKT010000043.1:0-3572 GCA_045534995.1 Candidatus Fimenecus sp. | reverse complement strand
ATAGGGGACGCTGTGGTCAGCGTCCCATTTTCTATTTATTTGACAAAGATATTCTAAAATGATACATTTATATTATTCTTATTAACCTTAAGGAGAATCAACATGAAAAGAACGCTTTCACTTTTACTTTCACTTTTGTTTATTGTATCTATATTCACAAGTTGTGGTGTAAATACAGAAAATAAAAATCTTATTGCAACTGATGATATAATTACAAATATTTATCCTGCCGATTGTGAAGTGTCAATACACACTGAAAAACAGGCGAAATATCTTGAAAAAGATTATGATTCATTACCACTTGGAGTAAAAGGAAAGAAAGAACTCAGCAGACCTAATGCTGTTGAATTTCAATGGGAATATAGTGGCGAAAAAACAGATAATACAGAGTATATCCTTAACATAAGTGAAAACAAGGATATGTCAAATCCGATAACATATACGGTGACAACAGATAGTGCTTCAATATATAACCTTAAAATCGCAACAAAGTATTATTGGACGATTACCATAGGTGATGAAACAAGCAAAATCTATGATTTTGACATAGACGGAACAGCACCTCGAAATCTTTATGTTGACGGCATAACAAATGTACGTGATATAGGTGGTTGGGTAACAGTAAATGGTTCAAGAACTAATCTAGCACTGCCTTTTAGCCGTATCCGACTTAACAACAGCAAGGATAATGGTTGTGGAGTTATTATTACTGAAGACGGTAAAAGAGTTATGCTTGATGAAATGGGCATAAAGACAGAAATCGACTTGCGTCAAATTGAGAATGGTGAAACAGGCGGAGTGACATCAAGTCCTTTGGGTGATACAGTAAATTATATAAGCTGTCCTATGGACCATTCAGGTGATGTTCTCAGCGATAATAAGGAACAGATTTTAAAGGTGTTTGAAGTCCTTGCAGATGAAGATAATTATCCGATGATTATTCATTGCAGTATCGGAACAGACCGAACAGGTATGCTTTCTTTCTTAATAAATGCTTTGGTTGGCGTTCCAATAGAAGATTTATATCGTGATTATCTTTTCTCAAATTTTGCTGAAATTGGCAGTAAAAGAACAATTCAAAATATGTTCGATAGTGAATATTATAAAAAAGTTATGGATGCAGATGGCTCATCTTTAAGCGAAAAGACATATAATTGTCTTGTTGAATTTGGCGTTCCTGCCGAGCATCTTGATACAGTAATTTCAATACTTTCAGAATAGTTCACAGTAGGGGACAATGAAAAAGCAGAACTGGTTTTTCAGTTCTGCTTTCATTGTTTTTATATGTAATTTTATAAAATTACTTCCTGTGGCATACCGCTGTTTTCTCTTGATTTGTCAGCAAGGTAAACACATAAATGACCTGCAACGGAATCAAAAATAGAAGTACACGCAAGGCTTGGCTTTTCGCCTCGTACAAATGACACAAAGTCTGCTGAAAGTCTTTCGTCACCACCACCGTGACCGCCGTAAGCACCCACCATATCGCCTGTGACTTTAAGGTCAACTTCTTCAACGATTTTCTCGTCAGTAGTTGTGGGGTGAATTTTAGATACGTAGAACTTTGATTCTTCAAAGTTGCCATAAATTTCACCTTTTGTACCAACAATATGAATTCTTCGAAGAGGTGTTGATGAACCACCCACCATATTGTGAGTACCAGTTGCACCACTTGCGAAATTCACAAGGACAGACTGATGGTCAACCACATTGTTGTTGCTCTTGTAGATGCATTTTCCATAAGGTGAATCACCTTTAAGAAGATTGATTTTATCCTCAATTGTGGGATTTTCAATGTGTTCTAATTTATCCCAGATATAAAATGCCCATCTTTCAGGCTGGTCTATGTAAAGTCGCTTTGCAGAGTATCTGCAATCCTCAACCAAAGGACAGTCAACCAAACATCTTTCACCTGCGTTTTGTGGTGCATTTTCAGGCTTGAACTGATATTTACTACCAAAACTTGAAATTGCAACAGGCTTTGTCTCACTCATAAGCCACATCATAATATCTATGTCGTGACAGCATTTTGCAAGAAGCATTGATGTGTGACACTCGTCACTGTTTGCCCACTTGCCACGGATATATGAAGTTGAAAGGTGATGATAACTTACGTGTTCAAGAGTCTGAATATTGATAATATCACCGATTTCACCACTTACAACTCTTTCTTTAATTCCGTAATAAAAAGGTGTGTAACGAAGCACGTGACAAATCATAACTTTTGAATTGTTTGCTCTTGCACATTCAACCAGTTCACGCATTTCAGCTTCATTAACTGCAAATGGTTTTTCTAAAAGCATATCATAACCGGCATTCAGGAGAGGGATAGCAGTTTCAAGATGCTGATGGTCCATAGTACCATTAATAATTGTGTCAGCAAGTTTGCCTTTTTCAGCTAATTCCTGCGCAGTCTGGAAGCACATATCCTCACTGAAACCAAATTTTTTCATACACATTTCGCGTCTTACGGGATTTGGGTCAGCAACACCAACAATCTTCATAAGTTCAGGATTTGTAATTGCAAGTTCAGCATAAATTAATGCTCTGTGACCTGCACCCACAATAATTGCAGTAATAGGTTTTGACATTTTCATCATCTCGCTAATTGAGTAATTTAAACAGGCACATTATACAACAAAAACAAACAAAAATAAAGCCCTAATAAAAAAATAATAATAACTATTCAAAGAAAAAAGGAACAACTCAACCGAGTTGTTCCTTTTACTTTTGCTATAAAAATTACTTAACAAGATTCATAACAGTAAGAACTGCACCTGCGTCGCCTTCAACAGCAACTTTGCCTTTGTTATATGCTTCAACAGGGTCGAGTTTGCCGTCAACAAGTTTCATAAGGTTTGTTGGGTTTACAGTTACAATAGCGTGTCTGTCATAGTATTCATAAGGTTCAACATTAACGTTGTGGTCCTTAACTTCTATGTAGAAAATACCGTTTGTATTTTTGCCATCAAGGTTAATCTGTAAAGCAACAACGCCGTCAATTGCACTTGCATCTGCATCTGCGAATTTTGCCTTAACCTTTGCTACTACCTGCTCGTATGTCATAGTTTTCACTCCTTATTTTGTTTTGCTGTATTTTATCATAAACTAAATTTCAATGCAAATTAGGTTATTGCCATTATTTATTTAAAATACAACACAAAATCGGTCAAAAAAGGAAGAAATAACAACTTTGTTTAAATAAATTAGATAAAAAATAACCCAAAATTCAGCTATAAATAGTAATCTGTACAAAATTAAAAAAATATAAAAATTTACGATTTTTTAATGACAAAAAATTTGTTTTGTAGTATAATCTATTTATTAATATGCAGAAGTCTGCAATTTGGAGGGAAAACTATGGCATTGGTAAGAAAAGAAGCTTATTTTAACTCATCAAACGGAATTAATAAAATTAGAACTTTTATCTGGGAAGATGACGAATTGACACCTGTTGGCATTGTTCAACTTACTCACGGTATGGCTGAACATATTGCAAGATATGACGAATTTGCACGATATTTAGCATCAAACGGTTTCGTTGTTTGCGGTAATGACCATTTAGGTCACGG
>JAZSKT010000074.1:0-6826 GCA_045534995.1 Candidatus Fimenecus sp. | reverse complement strand
GTAAAGACAGGTAGTCCGGATATTTCATATTATCTTAATATGGATGTTGATAAATCAAAGGCAACTGATAGAGAGTATTTGTTGTCCTTGGTTAAAAAAGTTAAAGATGCAGGTGCTGTGGGTATAAATTTCAATTACAAGAGTGCCACAAAAGAACTTGTTGACATTTTCCACGAAAATGGACTTTTAGTGTCAATCTGGACAGTTAATGATGAATATAATATGTATAAAATCCTGTCATTTGCTCCTGATAATATCACTACGCGGAACCCTGATGAATTAAGCAGAATCGTAAAGGAAATTAAGTAAAAATTTTTATCGAAATTTGCAAAAATTATTGACTTTTTGTGAATTTAAGATTATATTAAATCTATACCAAATAGGAGCAGTCTTAAGTGACTGCTCCAACTATATCTATCGGTTGGAAAGGGGCTGCATAATTGAAAAACAATCCAGTTATTATCGACCTCAAAAACATAAGCGTCAGCTTTGACGACCATAAAATTCTTGATAACATTAACCTTTATATCCGTGACGGTGAATTTATCACCTTGCTCGGACCTTCGGGCTGTGGCAAAACCACAACCCTGCGTATTATTGCGGGCTTTTTACAGCAGGATAGCGGTGATGTTATTTTCGAAGGAAAAAATATCAATGGTGTTCCTGCATATAAGCGTCAGGTGAACACCATTTTTCAGCGTTATGCCCTTTTCCCACACTTGAATGTATATGAGAATATCGCATTCGGGCTTCGTCTTAAAAAGTGGAAGGAAAAGGATATTAAAGAAAAGGTAAGTGAAATGCTTACTCTCGTAAATTTAAAGGGCTTTGGTCCTCGTAAAATCGATTCACTTTCAGGTGGTCAGCAACAGCGAGTTGCTATTGCTCGTGCCTTGGCGGTGAATCCTCGAGTTGTGCTTCTTGACGAGCCTTTGGGTGCCCTTGACCTTAAACTTCGTAAGGATATGCAGATTGAACTTAAGAATATCCAGCAGAAATTAGGTATTACTTTTATTTATGTTACTCACGACCAGGAAGAAGCTCTTTCGATGTCCGATACAGTTGTTGTTATGAACGGTGGCGTTATACAGCAGATTGGTACACCACTTGACATTTACAACGAGCCTAAAAATGCCTTTGTTGCTGACTTTATCGGTGAAAGTAACATTCTTGACGGTGTTATGAAAGAGGACTTTACCGTTGAATTTAACGGAATTAAGTTCCAATGTGTTGACAAGGGCTTTAAACATAATGAGCCTGTTGACGTTGTTATCCGACCTGAGGATATTGACGTTGTTGCACCTGAAGACGGTATGCTTCAAGGTACTGTTACATCCGTTACATTCAAAGGCGTTCATTATGAAATTATCGTTGATATTGATAACTTCAAATGGATGATTCAGACAACCGAAAAGAGTGAAGTTGGCGATATTATCGGCATTTCCATTAAACCTGACGAAATGCATATTATGAAAAAGTCAGAGTATTCAGGTCTTTACGGTGATTACAGTTCATTTAGTGACGAGTTTGACGAACTTTCACAGGTAGGTGAGGAATAATGAAAAAATCCTCATTCCTTCAAAAGGTGCTTAATGCTCCTTATATGCTTTGGTCGGTGTTATTTATAGTAGCACCGCTCATAATGGTTGCTTACTACGCATTTACGGATGCGGACGGCAATTTCACTTTCAACAACATAAACCAGATTGGAGATTATACAACAACATTTATTCTCTCAATCAGTTATGGTGCAGTTGCTACGGTGATTTGCCTTATTATCGCATATCCTTTTGCCTATGCACTTGCCCAAACTAAGGCTTCTTTTCAGCGTGTGGCAACAATGCTTGTAATGCTTCCTATGTGGATGAGTTTCCTTATCCGTACTTATTCTTGGATTACTATTTTAGGTGAATCAGGTGTAATCAATAGATTTTTGGCTGTTTTTGGTGTTGAACCTTTGCGTATGCTCAATACTGGTGGTGCTGTTATCCTCGGTATGGTATATAACTTTTTACCATATATGATTTTGCCGTTATATACTGCACTTTCAAAAATGGATAACTCTCTTGTCGAAGCAGCACAGGATTTAGGTTGTAACAAGTTTTATTGCCTTCGTAAGGTGATTTTTCCACTTTCAGTTCCCGGAATTGCAAGTGGTGTAACTATGGTTTTCGTTCCTTGTGTAAGTACATTCTATATTACACAGAAATTGGGCGGAGGTCAGATTACACTTATCGGTGACGTTATTGAAGGCCAGTTCCAGACAGCGTATAACTATAACCTTGGTGCAGCATTGTCACTTGTGCTTATGGTTATGATTTTAATCTGTCTTGGTGTGCTTAATTATTTCACAGACAGTGATGACGACGGAGGTGTGCTTATATGACAAAAACATCTCCATTATCTAAATTCTATTTAGCACTTGTATTTCTGTTCCTTTATGCACCAATGGTTGTTATGATGGTGTTCTCATTTAACGGAACTGAAAGCACATATATTTTTGAGGGCTTTTCACTTCAATGGTATGAAAAACTTTTCCACGATAAAGTTACAATGGATGCTCTTAAAAACACTGTTGTATTGGCTGTTTTTTCTGCTGTTATTGCAACGGTTCTCGGAACTCTTGCGGCAGTAGGCATCAACTCAATGAGAAATAAGCACATAAAGTCATCTGTTATGACCGTTACAAATATTCCTATGATGAATCCTGAAATCGTGACAGGTATCTCAATGATGCTGTTGTTTGTATTTGCAGGTGTAATGTTCAATAAGCGTGATGTTCTCGGATTCTGGACAATTCTTATTGCCCATGTTACATTCCAGTTGCCTTATGTAATTCTTTCTGTCTTGCCGAAACTCAGACAAACAGATAACAGAATTTATGAGGCTGCGCAGGATTTGGGTTGCCCTCCTGTACAGGCATTTTTCAAGGTTGTTTTCCCTGCGATTTTACCGGGAATTATTTCGGGTGCAATTATGGCATTCACATTGTCACTTGACGACTTTATAATCAGTTACTTTACAAACGGGCCTGATTTCCAGACATTACCTATTCATATTTTCTCAATGACAAAAAAGAGAGTAAAGCCTGATATGTATGCTCTTTCAACTCTCATATTTGTTGCAATGTTCCTGCTTCTTATTCTTATGAATGTGGCACAGTCACGCTCTGATAAGAAACAGAGAAGAAAGCAAAAGGAGGAATCTTAATGAAAAAGTTTTTCTCCATTATGTTTTCTGTAATAATTGCTCTGTCAGTTTTTGCAGTTCCTGTTTACGCAGATGATGAAATTTTTTCACAGGAAACAATTGAATATTACAAAAACCTCGGTTTACAAGGCACAATTCTCAACGTGTACAACTGGGGCGAATATATTGACGACGAGGAAATGGATGTTATAAGTGAATTTGAACGCCTTACGGGTTGTGATGTGAACTATACAACTTTCGAGTCCAATGAAAATATGTATTCAAAGCTTTCGGGTGGTGGTGTCAGTTATGACATTATAATTCCGTCTGACTATATGGTTGAGCGTCTTATTTCCGAAGATATGCTTTTGCCTCTTGATTACAATAATATCCCAAACTATGACAAGTATTTTGACAGTATGAAATACGGTCATCTTGTAGAAAATGGTATTAGTGATTATGCAGTAATATACAATGTGGGTACAACAATTCTTATCTATAATAAGAAACTTGTTAAAGAAGAACCTACAAGCTGGAAAGTTTTATGGGATGAACAGTATAAGGGAAAAGTCCTTATGTTTAATAACCCTCGTGACTCATTTGCTATTGCACAGTTTGTGTTGGGACAAAGCATTAATACAACTGAAAAAGTTGAGTGGGACGCTGCAGCAGAACTTTTAATGAAACAGAGAAAACTTGTTAAACCTGAATATGTAATGGACGAAGTTTTCATTAAAATGGAAAGTGGCGAATACGCTTTCGCAACTTACTATGCAGGTGACTTTGAACTGATGGTTGAGAATAATCCTGATTTAGGCTTTGCTTTTCCTAAAGAAGGTGTAAACACATTTTATGATGCTATGTGTATTCCGTCTGCTTCACAGAATAAAAAAGGTGCAGAGGCATTTATCAATTTCATGATGGAGCCTGAAGTAGCCCTTGCAAATGCAGAATATATTTATTATGCAACACCTAACAAGGCTGTTCTTGAAAATCCTGATTATTCTCTTGCTGACAGCGAAGCAGTTTATCCTGAAAATCTGAGGAATGTACAGGAATTTCATAATCTTCCAACTGATACGTTGCAGTATATGAATTCTTTGTGGATGAAAGTTAAGGGCGAAAACGATGCCCAGGGACTTTATATAGGCTTTTTCTCTGTAATTGCAGTTGTTGTGGTAATTATAATCGCAAATATCCTCAAGAAAAACAGAATGAAAAAGTTTTATGATGTATAAATAAGGCAGGGGATAACCCTGCCTTTAAAAGTGTTAAATGCAAAATGTAAAGTGCAAAGTTCAGGGTCTGCGACGCGAGTATATTATGTGCAAAATGATTTAGATGTGATATAATACGAATGGTGAAATATATGACAGAAAAACAAAAACGATTTGAAGAATTATCACAGCGTTCAAATGAACGGGGATATGAAGTTTATTCCGATTTTTTAGGGCTTTCCGAAATATCGGAACTTTGCGCTGTTCGTTTTTCTGTACCAACAACTCTTTGGGGCGGATATGAAAATGCAGAAAGATGTGTTGCTTGTTTTGGTGACAGAGAATACCTCCCGGATAACACCGATTATCCTATAAAATGTATCTGCATAAAGCCTGTTAATCAGAAATTTGCAGACACACTTTCTCACCGTGACTTTTTAGGCTCACTTATGGGACTTGGAATTCGTCGTGAGATGTTAGGGGACATAATAATAAGCGAAAATTGCGGTTATCTTTTCTGCCTTGATACAATTTCGGAATATGTCATTGAAAATCTTACACAGGTAAGACATACAACGGTTAAATGCGAATTGACAGAAAACATTCCGACAGATGCAATTCCACAACCTGAAAACAGAGAAATAATTATATCGTCAGAACGTCTTGATGTTATAGTTGCTGCCATTTATAAAATGTCACGAAGTCAGGTTTTGCCACTTTTTCATACGGAAAAGGTTTTTGTGAATGGCGCAGTAAAATCGACTCTGTCTGTGACTATTGATGTTGGTGATAAGGTTTCTGTCAGGGGATTTGGCAGATTTATTTATAAAGGTGTCCTTCGTACCACTAAAAAGGATAGATTGGTAATAAGTGTTGACATTTTTTAAGGGGGATTGAAAATGATTACAATGGAGCAAAAACTTCGTCATGTACGTAAAGATAAAAATGCAAATTTCTGGCTTGAGAGTTATTCGTCAGTACCCGAAATAAACAGAATCTTGCGACTTTTAGAGCCTTTTAAATTCAGCACCATTGAAAAACTTGAACCAAGAGGATTAAAAGGTTTCGCAAAGGACTTGGTGGGATTTTTCAACGGTGAAGATAATGTTATTCCCGTTACGGATTCTCGAAGTATCTTACTGTGGGATGAAAAAGATATTCCACTTTATGACGGTGAAAGAAAACCTTACATAGTACCATTTCTGTTGGAAAACAAAAAAGCACCTGCCGTGGTGATTGCACCCGGTGGAGCATATCTTCATGTTTGTATGGGACATGAGGGAGTAGATATTGCAAAACGATTCAATGAACTTGGCTTTCATGCAATTATTGTTTGTTACCGCACATCACCGTGTCGTTATCCTTGTCCGCAACTTGATTTTATCCGTGCAATTCAAACTGTCCGTAATAATGCAGACAAATGGAATATTATTGAAAATCAGATTATTGCGGTGGGATTTTCAGCAGGTGGTCATCTTGTAACAAGTGTCAGCGGAGTCCACGATGAGTTAAGAGAAATGACAGGGGATTTATCCTACATTGACGGAAAACCCAATGCAGTAATCGGCGGTTATCCTATGATTGATTTGAAATGTAAAGATTTCGGAATTACTTGCGACAAAATTTTTCTTGGTGAAAATTATAGTAAAGAGTTGTCCGATAAACTGTCTGTACAAAATCTTATTGATGAAAATTATCCGCCTATGTTCCTTTTTTCAATGAAATATGACCCGATGGTACCGGCTGAAACAAATTGCCTTGTGGCTGAAAAAGTCCTTAATAAAAAAGGTGTGCCTAATGAGTTGCATATTTATCGCGGTAATGTTCACGGATTTGGTCTTGCAGACGGACTTGAAGCAGGACAGTGGGTAAATCAGTCAATAGAATTTTTCAAAAAGAATAATGTCATATAAGAAAAGACCACTTGAATTAAAATCAAGTGGTCAAATTTTTACTTAAATTTCTTTACTGCTTTTTCTACTGCCAATGCAACAGGCGGTGCAATAAGTGTAGTTGTTACAATTTCCATAACACCGTTAATTCCCACAAAGGCAATCATAAATGCCAAGATGTTATCTGTCCCTGCACGAAGACTCATTATGTAATCACTCTTGCCGAAAAATAGAATCAGTGATGTCATAAAGAGCGCGGTGTTGATAACAGGTGCCCCTAAACTTGCAATAACAACTGCAACACCTTTTTTCACTTTACTGAGCACTTTGTAGATTATTCCACAAAGATAACCCATAAGAATTCTCGGCACAAGGCACATTATAAATGTGAAAAACGGATTAATCTGGAGTAATGCCGCTCCGAAAGGTGACATACCGAAACATTGAATAAAACTTGAAATACCGAATACAAGTCCTAAAAATGCTCCTGATTTTTCACCTAATGTGATAGCACCAACTGCAACAGGT
>JAZSKT010000192.1:0-9907 GCA_045534995.1 Candidatus Fimenecus sp. | reverse complement strand
GCAAACTGGTCAAGAAGATAACCCTCGTGAACAGCGTGAACTTCAACACCGTCAACACCTGCATCACGACAAAGTTTAGCAGTTTTAGCAAATGCTTCGATAATCTCGTGAATCTGTTCCTTTGTCATTTCAGGACAGATAATATCAGGTGCCCAACGAGCAGGCTGTGGACTTGGAGAAGCTAATTCGTGAGAAGTATCGAGAATAGGCTTTACAAGTGCACGAGTAAATTTATTTCTGTGGAGTGGTGCAACGAGTTCTGTAATAGCCCAGCTTCTGCCCATACCAGCAGTGAGCTGAACGAATAATTTTGCACCTGTCTTATGGATTTCGTCCATAAACTCTTTAAGTTCTTCAAACATTTTTGGGTTTTGCCAAAGCCATTTGCCCCAGAAAGTATCACGAAGTGGTGCGATACCAGGGATAATAAGACCAACATTGTTGTTAGCTCTTTCCAAGGAAAGCTTTGCAGCTTCCTTATCAAAGTGACAACCGCCAAGTTCAAACCAACCAAAAAGTGATGTGCCACCCATAGGGCACATAACAATACGGTTTTTGATTTCACAGTTACCTATTTTCCAAGGTGTAAATAATGATTCATACTGTGGATTCATAAAAACACTTCCTTCTCCTAATTTGAGCATAATCTCAATAATATAAGTATAGTAAAATCTTAAATTTATGTCAAGGAGATTTTGTTAATAAAATAACAAAACAGACTGTGCTGAACACAGTCTGTTTATTAGTTAATTAAAATATAAATTGTCGTTTTTTGTATATGGCTCATAAGTTGCGTTTGTACCGATTTTTCGAAGTGTTTCCTTATCAGTATCTGACAGCACAACCGTTGCGTGAACATCACAGCCCTTTAATCCTTTAATTGCATCGAGTGCTTGTTTTGCAAGAGGGTTCATTGTTGCACAGATTGAAAGTGCAATAAGGATTTCATCAGGATGAAGACTCGTATCCATTTCGTGCATTTTTATTTTTAATTCCTTAATCGGCTCAAATACGGTAGGTGAGATAAGAAGAATGTCATCATCAATACTTGCCAGTGCCTTAAGTGCATTTAAAAGCATTGCAGATGAAGAACTGAGTAGGTCAGATGCCTTACCTGTGATTATTCTGCCATCGTGAAGTTCAATTGCTGTAACGGGAGCATTTGTCTTTTCTGAAATGTTAAGTGCAGTCGAAACAACAGGTCTGTCATTTGTGCTGATACCAAGCTGTTTCATAATAAGCTCAATTTTATAAAGCTCACTTGAAACTTTTTTGTTATTCTTCTGCTGAACAAGGTAATTACAATGACGACGAAGAATTTCTTTTTTAGATGCCATTAAAACGACGCTATCATCAATGATGCAGTTACCTGCCATATTAACACCCATATCAGTAGGTGATTTGTAAGGTGATTCACCGTAAATTTCCTCAAAAATAGTATTTAATACAGGGAAATTCTCAACATCTCGGTTATAGTTTACTGTTGTAACACCGTAAGCCTCAAGGTGGAACGGGTCAATCATATTAACATCGTTAAGGTCAGCAGTTGCAGCCTCGTAAGCCAAGTTTACAGGATGTTTTAAAGGTAAATTCCAGATAGGGAATGTCTCAAATTTTGCATAACCTGCCTTAATACCACGCTGATGCTCGTGATAAAGCTGTGAAAGACAAACCGCCATTTTACCACTACCCGGACCTGGAGCAGTAATAACAACGAGAGGATGTGTAGTTTCGATATAATCATTTTTACCATAACCGTCTTCACTTACAATAAGCTGAACATCAAGAGGATAATTCTCAATAGGGTAATGACGATATACATTGATACCAAGGTTTTGAAGTTTTTGTTCAAATGCAATAACCGACGGCTGATTTGAATATTGTGTAAGCACAACACCACCAACAAAAAGACCAAATCCGTGGTAAATATCAATAAGACGAAGTACATCAAGGTCATAAGTAATACCAAGGTCACTGCGGATTTTATTCTTTTCAATGTCCTTTGCACAGATGGCAATAATGATTTCAGCATCATCTTTTAACTGAAGAAGCATCTTCATTTTACTGTCGGGCTTAAAGCCGGGAAGAACTCTTGCAGCATGGTAGTCGTCAAAAATTTTACCACCGAATTCAAGATAGAGCTTACCACCAAATTTGCTGATACGCTCCTTGATATGCTCTGATTGCATACGAAGATATTTATCATTGTCAAAACCTAACTTACGCATAATTTACACCTACACATTATATATACATTACATTAATTTCCATTTTCTTCTGTCACTTCAACGGATTCTTCGACAGGTTCGCTGACAGGTTCTTTTTTATTGTTGAGCCACGCCGTCGCAAGTGCATAAACTGCCGATGCAGTAGGCACACCTAAAAGAATTCCTAAAATTCCTCCTAAATTACCGCCTATAATAACTGCAAGGAGAACGAGAATTCCGGGAAGACCAACTGATTTACCAACAATTTTCGGGTAAATGAAATTGTTGTCAATTGCCTGAAGAATCAAAACAAATATAAGGAAAAGCAAAGCCTTTAAAGGGCTTTCCATAAAAATTATGAAACAACCGATAAATTCGCCTACAAGCGGTCCAATAACAGGCACAAGAGCTGTAATCCCGATTATAACTGATATTACCGCAGCATTTGGGAAACGGAAAATACTCATACCGATAAAGCAAAGTATTGCCAAAATAAATGCATCCGTAACTTGTCCCGTAATGAAATTCGTAAATGAGCCAGATGCGACGGAGCAGATTTCATGAGTTTTTTCGTAAGCTTTTGGGGGCAGAATTCTTCCAAGGACTCTGTTTGTAAACCCGCTGATTCTTTCTTTTTCCGCAAGAATATAAATGGCAATAATAAATCCGATTGCAACATTGGCAACACCTGAAATAACAGAGGAGGTGACACCCATTGTTGTGCTTAAAATATCACTTGCACCGTCAAAGGTGAATAGCTTTTCAGCCATAGTTGTAATAGTGCTAATATTGATTTTAGGATTGTGAAGAAATTCCGTGCTGACGTCAAGTCCAAAACGGATTACTATATCATCAACCCACCCAACGAAACTCTGATAATAAGCAGGAACTCTTTCAATAATAAGTACAATTGAGTCATGAAGCTGTGGAATAATAATAAACATTAAAAGAACAATAAAACCAAGAGTAAGAATAACTGTTGTAATAAGACTCAATGGCCGAAGCGCCTTGGTTGCGATTTTCTTTTTGCTGTTTTTTAATCGTTTGAAAACTTTATTTTCAAGCACACTCATAGGAATATTAAGGATAAAAGCAAGACAAAAACCAACAATTGTAGAAGCAAAGACAGTCAGAGCACCGCTGAAAAATGATGCAACTGACGATAAATTCTGTGAAAGAGTAAAAAGAACAATTCCGAAAGTGATAATTCCGAGAATTTTTTTGATATTTTTCTTTGATAAGTCCATTTTTCTTCCTCTTTTAAAAATAAAATTCCACTTTCCTACCATTATAAAACATACAAGAAATATTATATATGAAATTGAGCTTAAAAGCAATATGACAAAGCTAAATCTACAAGTAAAATTTATTAACGATTTTATGTTAAATCTGCACTAAAAAGCAAAATCCCGTGACAGAAAACCATCACGGGACAAACTTTTTATAAAAAATTAAAGAAGGTCATCAAAAAGGTGAATGTTTTTCTTCTCGGCTTTCAGTTCACCGTTCTGAATGTTCTTGATAACTTCAACGATACGGTCATTAATTGGTGTCTTAACGTTATATTTCTTACCGAAATCGCAGACAACACCGTTAATGGCATCAACCTCGCAAGGTTTGCCTTTCTTCAAGTCCTGAAGCATTGATGGCTCAATATCTCTGTGCTTCTTTAATGCAATAGGAAGCAAGAAACAGGCAAATGCACGTTTGATAGCACCTTTCCAATAGAAAAGGCCAACGATATTTTTACCTTGAACAGGAGCAAACTCAACACCTGAAGCGTGACCAACGTCAATAATTTCTTTCATACAACGAACAGCAACCTTCTGTCCGTCTTTGTCTTCGGTAACATCACCGAAAACACCGCCCATAACTGTACCAAGACCTGAGAAGGTAGAGTTGATAAGTAACTTTGACCAACGAGCACCCATAAGGTTTTCTTCCTCGTGAACAGGACACATCATTTCGAGTAATTCTTTAACTTTTTTGAATTGTGCATCTGTAATTCCGTCCATTTTACCCATATGGAATGAGAGAGAATCCTTGTCACTTGTAAGTTCACAAATACCTGGTTCTACAAGTGCTGCACCCCATTCAACTGCACAACCCATTGTATGCTCTGTACCAACAATTTCAGCAATTCCCGGTTCAGGAATACCATTCTGTAGAGTAACAATAACACCGTCGTCTGTAAGGAAATCTTTAAGCATTGTCACAACTTCCTTGTTGAACAACTGCTTTGTAAGAAGAACAATAACATCATATTTTCCTTCCATCTGGTCAGGAGTAATTGCCTTAACAGGCACTGTCATCTCTACTGTACCGATAATTTTAGCGCCATTTGTGTTAAGAGCCTCAACGTGAGCTTTATTTCTGTTGATAAGGTCAACCTGACCGCCATTTTTTGTAATAAACGCACCGAGTACAGTACCTAAAGAACCTGCACCATAAATCGCATATCTTGCCATAAACAAACCTCTCTTTAAGTTGTTATTTTTTTGTCAAAGTTATTATAATCTTTTTCCATTGAAAATTCAATACCATTAATTATTTCAATGCGAGAGTATCACCAAGGTCTTCAATTTCCATAAATTTCGGATGTTCAAATCCTGTTTGGTTAGGGGAATGGAATGTAAGATAAAACTTTTCATTATCTTTAAACACCATTCCGTGACCGCCGTCATTGTCAATCATCGGAGGCAGATGAGTAAAGTCCATTCCGATTTCTCCACCGTTGAATTTTACAAGACATTCTGCATATTTACCTTTGATAAAGGTTGACCAGAGCATAAATAACTCATCTGTTTTTGAGCGATACATAAAAGGACCATCAGTTATTCTGTGTTGCTTTTCGTCATCAACTTTATCTGCCCAGTATGGTGATGATGCTTTAAAAAGTGTAACAGGCTCACCAATCGCTTCAGTAAGGTCATCACTCAATGGTGCATAGCATATTGTACCGTCAATAATTTGTGTGTGTTCGTGGCAAAAAACAATGTATGGTTTACCGTCACGATTTATGTAAAGAGTACCATCAAGACATTCCCATTCTTCAGGTGTAACAACACCTTTGCTGTGTGGCACAAAAGGACCAAGTGGATTATCTGATTTAAGTATAAAAGTACCTCTTAACTTGTTGCTTTCGCGTGTGAATGTTGCGAACATGTAATATGCACCATTATATTTGTGTACTTCGGGAGCCCAGTTAACTTCTACATTCATTTGATGTTTGTCAGAGTTGAAGCATTCATGAGGTTTACTCCAATTTTCAAGGTCGTCTGATACATAAACATCAAAACCGCCAACCTTTATACCAAAAGACTTCGCTCTTGTGCCATACATATAATATTTCTCATTTTCGAATAGTATAAATGGGTCACGAATGTTTATATCCATGCATTTCAGGTTGTTTTTTCTCATATTTTCACCCCATAAGTATGTTTATATGTCTGCTTCGTAAATTCCAATACATTCTCTACCTGTAAGGTTGTTTGATACATTTCTTGCATTGAAATAAAGTCTTAATTTACCTTTGTAATATGTAAGGCAACAGGCGTAAACATACTGTGCCATCCAATCATTTCCACCGTGTTTTTGTGGAACTAAAAAAGGTTTTACAAACTCAAAATTTATTCCGTCGTCAGAGCGTAAAAGCATAATTGCCGAATGGCTTTTTCCGTTTTCTTCAAAAAGACCATTTTGTAATCCAATGTAGCAATCTTTCAGTTTATACACCTTTAAGCAACCTGAACAAAGGTTGAGATATTGAATGTTTTTGTCAGGACTGATAATAGGCTTTTCCCTTGATATATAGCCATTCGAGATGTTTTTGCTTTCCGCAAAACTTATGTGTGTAGGTTCACAAAAACCACAGTCTTTAATGAAAGTCTGTCCGCAGGAATAATAGAGTCTGTAACCTTTTTCTGTGTTTATCATAAATGGATTTGAAATGGCAATTCCACGCTCATTTTCCTCAAAGTCACGACTCTTTCCAATCACAAGATAAGGTGTACCCCAATCTGTTAGATTAGTGGATTCAACACAGTATATTTCCGATTTCCATTTAGCACCGATAAGGCTGATAAGATTAAAAATAACAGGTCTTGTTCTCTCATAAAACAGATAGTATTTTCCGTCAATGTAGTTGATGTTTGGTCGCATTGCACGGTTTACGATTTTTCCTGTATTCTTAAAATTTATTCCGTTTGTACTTTCATATCTGTAAACGCCCATAAAAGTGTGACAAAACAAGTGCCACTTACCATCGTGAGATATATCTGGAGTTATAACACTTGGGTCAGCAATAACAAAACTGTTCCAAGGGTTTTTGAGTATTGGATTGCTTTCAAAAAGCTTAAATTCAGCATTGTTAAATTGTTCAAAAGTTAAGTTTTGCATATTATCACCAATCTTACATATCTTTGTTTGAAACAATAAATGTCATTCGTTCCTGAATGCTTTCACCACCATGGTTTGTACCTATTCCACCGTGGTCAGAGGTTACAATTATGAGCCAATCTTCTGTTTTATAGTTTTCTCTTGATTTAATTGCATTAAGTGCTTCATAACCATAGTTATCAGCAGTCTTGAATGCCTCTTTATATTTAGGATTGTTAATAGTAAATCCAAAGTTGTGACCGGTTGAGTCAGTTGGCTCATAAATAACAAACAAGAAGTCAGCACATTCTTTTTTACTGATTTCATTAAGTGCGAATTCGTGTGAAGCCTTGTCATTCTTGCATTTGTTGAATGAAATATCAAAGTTATTTTCTTCGCAGTATTCCTTTTCAAGAAGATATGTTGCATTATCTCTTGAAAAATGACCTGCCCATTTTGTAATAAAAGCAGAACTGTCTATAACCTTATCTTCAACAAGAGTTGTGAGAAGTGTTTTATGGTCAAGGGATTTAGTAATATCATTTGCAGTAACACCATGTTCATCTGCCCATACACCTGTGAGAATTGAGCACCAACCTGGAGCAGTTGATGTGTCTTGGGTGTTTTTTGCAGGGAAATTTACACCACCACAATATGCAAGATTTATTGAAGCACCATCATTAAGCAAAGCAGAAATTGCGCTGTTTTCGCTCTGCATTTCTGTAAGAATATCTGCTCGACAACCATCATAACCGATGATTATTGCTTTTTTCTCAGTTTTTCCTTCAGCAAGCGGGGACTCAAAATGATTTTTTATAATATTGTAAAGTTCAGTTTGCGGAATTGCAGTTTCAATAGTATTTTCATAATTTACAGCAGAAACATTTGCTCTGAATAATTCTTCCGTATCACCTGAATCCTTCATATATCTTACTAAAGGAAAAGCAATAGCACCACCGATAATAGCAAGTATAATAACAGCAATCAAAATTTTCTTTTTCATAAAATCAACTCCTTTTTACATAATAACACAAATTTTGAAGATAGAAAATAGTTTGTGATAAAGTTTTGAAGTTTTTCTGTCATAGATTTTTCTCATTAACTTGAAAATATCTTGTAATAAAAAATATATAGCTTTCGATAAAACATTTTCAATATAGTATTGTGATAGAAAAAAGAATATGTTATAATTTAGAAAATATCATTAGGGGGTATCTATATGGCACAAACAATGTCCTTTATCTTAGCGTTATTGTTATCAGTAATCTCTTTGATTTTCCCTGCTAAAGCAAAAGGTGAGTATGACCAAGCTCAATGGGAAACAAATTATCCTTATGTTTTTGTTCACGGTTTAATGGGTTGGGGCCAATATGACGACCAATATAAAGTAATGCCTTATTGGGGTATGTTTGGCGGCGAGTTAATGAAAAAGCTTAATGCCAAAGGATATGACTGCTATGCAGCTTCTGTTGCAGGTACCGCCAGTGCGTGGGACAGAGCGTGTGAATTATACGCACAGTTGACAGGTACAGTTGTCGATTACGGAAAAGAGCATAGTGAACGTTGCGGCCATGACAGATTTGGTAAAGATTTCACAGGTAATGCACTTATTGAGAAATGGGATGCTGAAAACAAAATTAATCTTCTTGGCCATTCCTTCGGTGGTGCAACAATGCGGGTTTTCGCTTCTCTTATGGCAGTAGGTAGTGAAGCTGAAAGAAATGCAACTGGCTCTAATGACATTTCACCGAATTTTACTGGTGGTAAAGAGGATTGGATATATTCTCTCACTTCTCTTTCAGCACCTCATAACGGAACAACATCATATGAATCAAGTCCTAGTGATTCTGACTCTGCGGCATATGATATGTATATCGATAATGCACACGCACTTAATGAAACTATTTATACAAGTAATCAAACTTATTATTTCTCAATCCCTTGCAGTGCAACTAATCAGAATCCAGACGGTACTTACGGTGCTGACAATAGTATAATGGAAATTTTGTTCAGAAGCAGTGCTAACCAGATAGGTAAATACACAGGTGTAACTGAAGCAGGATATGTTATAGATGAGTCATGGCTGGAAAATGACGGGCTTGTTAACACAATATCGGCAATGGCACCATCAAGCGCACCGTCAAAGACTTTTGATGCAAATAACATCACAAAGGGTGTTTGGAATATAATGCCAACTTACAGAGGCGACCATATGTCACTTCAAGGCGGTTTCTTTAAAACAAATACAGACGTTGAAAGACTTTATACAGAACATCTTCATATGATTAACTGTTTATAACCTAATCAGGCAACAGTTCTGTGATTAGCAATTTAAAATGGCGGGAGATTACTCCCGCCATTTTTTTTGTAACTGAATTGATATTTCGTAGGGGACGATGACTCAACGTCCTATTTTGCTTTGTTGTCAAAATGTTGTCATAAATAACACAAAATCAGTATCAGCATAGAAAAAGTGGCTTGGAATCGTTTGATTTCAAGCCACTCAAAAGCCAATAGATACTATTCTTTTTGTCCACTGAAAATATTGTCGCGTTGCTCGCTTGGAGCACATCGCACTGCGCTGTATTTTCACATAATAAGAACCCGACCCGTCAACGCATTAGAAATGCGGACGGGTGCCCCGGAACCTTGTTGTATACCAATAATCAACTTCGCTTCATCTGCCACAGGCAGCGCTCGTTTCTTATTCCCACTCATTTTTGAGTTTCTTCTTTAGCATATTTATTCCCTAAATTGTATTCCAAATAGCGATTTTGAACCCGTTTTTCCACCCATTATTTTATTTATCAAAATTTTTGTTGCAGAAAATGTTGCAAAATCAGTTGTGGAATAGTGCCGAGTGGTTGTGAGGTTACGGCTTCGCCATTCGAACCGTGTGTTCGGTTTGTTCTGTTTTTACCAATCCAAGCTTATCGCAAATATGGATTAATTCCTTGCTTGACGCAGGAACGTCAATATGAACTTGTTTTTCGGCTATTGATAATACATACTCGAGAAGACGAGAGCCAAAACCATTACGTTGATACTGCCCTTCGATGTACAAATTATCTATATGTCCGTTATGTACTGTAACGATTCCAACTTCTCTGCCAAAAGATATGCTATACAGTTTCTCTCCGCTTGAAACGACTTTGTTAATTCTTTCTGCAATGATAGTTTCTTCAGCAATATATCTTGCTTCGTTTTCCTCTCGGGACAAACTGTAATCAAACCTACCATAACGATTTGCATATCCGCAAATCTGCTTAACTTGTTCAATCGATCCTTAACACTCTTTTCATATAATTTGGTTTCCCATAGCC
>JAZSKT010000264.1:0-6660 GCA_045534995.1 Candidatus Fimenecus sp. | reverse complement strand
GTTCTCGGTGATATGCTTGAGTTGGGAAGTTACAGCGAAACTGCTCACAGGACAGTAGGTGAGTATGCAGCTGAGTGTAAAATTGATATACTCTATACCTTTGGTGAGCAGTCAAAATATATGGCTGAAGGTGCGAAAAATTCAGGAATGAATAAAGTTTTCGCATTTACAGATAAAACAGAACTTACAAATGCTCTTTTAAGTGAAATCAAAAATGGCGACACACTTCTTTTTAAAGCAAGTCGCGGAATGAAGCTTGAAGAAGTTTTTGAAAAAATATATGAACAGTGGGATGTTAAATAAGGAGTTGTTCTTATGAATATTTATGTAGCATTAGGTGCGACAGCAATTTTGAGTTTTTTAATCGCATTTTTATTGGGATTTGTACTCATTCCTTGGCTTAGAAAATTAAAATTTGGTCAGACTATTCTTGATATAGGACCTGCATGGCACAAATCAAAACAGGGCACACCTGTAATGGGCGGAATAATGTTCATTATAAGTACAATTGCTTCTGTTGCGTGTGTTCTTGTGACAGACCATCTTATGGGTGGAAATCTTTTCTCAAGTGAACATATTATGCCTGATACATTAAAAGTTAAACTTGTGGCAGGTATAATTCTTGCAATAGGTCTTGGTCTTGTTGGATTTGCAGATGACTATATCAAAGTTGTTAAAAAAAGAAATTTAGGACTTACAGAAATTCAGAAAACAATTCCACAGGTAATTATAATTATCGGTTATCTCGTTGCTCTTTACATTAACGGACTTACCTATATGAGAATACCTTTTATAGGTGCAGTTGACCTTAAATGGTTTTTCTGGATTTTCGGAATTTGTGTAATTTACGGTGCTGTTAATGCCGTAAACTTCACAGACGGTGTTGACGGACTTTGCGCAAGCGTAACATCAGTTACCGCAATTGCTTTCTGTATTGCAGCACTTATGACAAAGTTCTTTGGAATTAGTATTTTAGCTTCTGGTCTTGCGGGTGGTTGCTTAGGCTACCTTATCTGGAACTACTATCCGTCAAAGGTTATGATGGGTGACACAGGCTCAATGTTCTTAGGCGGTATGGTTGTAGCTTTGGCTTATGCAATTGATTGTCCTATTATCCTTGTGCTTTTTGGTATTATCTATGTAATCGAAGCACTTTCAGACGTTATCCAGATTGGATATTATAAAGTTACACACGGTAAAAGAATTTTCAAAATGGCTCCAATTCATCATCACTTTGAAATGTGTGGATGGAAAGAGCGTAAAATCGTTACAATCTTTACTCTTGTAAATATGATTGGTTGTGTAATAGGACTTGCACTTTATTGGTATGGTATTATCAAAAAATAATTATAAATTCAGATAATTAAACAGGCGGTGAGAAAATGGCAACAAAGAGAACGACAAAAAAGAAGAATTCCATTATAAATACCTTTTTTGCACAAGGCTCAATGGATATTCCTTTCCTCATAATCTTAATGACTATCGTAACGGTTGGACTTGTAATGCTGTTTTCTGCCAGTTACACATACAGTTATTATAATCGCGGAAGCAGTACACAGATTTTTTCAAGACAAGTTATTTATGCAGTTATCGGTATTGTAGTGATGTTTGTAGTATCACGAGTAAGATATGAATATTTTAAACTTGCAGCCATAATCGGTGTCGGTGTTTCCTTATTTCTTTTGGTTATCGTTCTGTTTCTTCCCGATAGTGTGCAACCGGGATTTCACCGTTGGATAGACCTTGGATTTATCACATTCCAACCGTCTGAAATCGCAAAAATAAGTCTTATAATGATTTTATCGTTTTTGCTTGAACGTAATTATAAAGCTATTAAAGGCAAAATTCCAAGTGAAATGGCTATCTGTAAAAGGATTGACGAAATGACAAACGGAAGAGTTGTAATTTACAAATCTTTCACAAGTGTAATCTGTTACGGACTTATTATTCTTCTCTACGCAGGTCTTGTTTACCTTGAGGACCACGTTTCAGGTACAATTCTTATGTTGGCATTGGGCGTGGTTGTACTCTGGCTTGGTGAAGTAAGAAACAGATGGTTTATAATTGGTTCAGTTTTTGTGGCATTTGCAGTAGTTTTACTTATAGCAAACCCAAAAATTCTTGAAGAATATGCGGGTGAACGAATTGTTGCATGGTTAGATAAAGATTATTCACCTATGGGTGCTCGTTGGCAGACCAACAACTCTCTTTATGCTATCGGTTCAGGTGGATTTTTAGGAACAGGTTTAGGTCAGTCAAAGCAGAAACATCTTTTTGTTTCTGAACCACAGAATGACTTTATTTTTTCAATCGTATGTGAAGAATTAGGCTTTGTAGGTGCAACAGCAATTATTCTTCTTTTCGCATTACTCGTTTACAGAGGAATAAAAATCGGTATGAATGCAAAAGACCGTTTCGGAGCATTACTCAGTATGGGTATTGTTTTCCAGATTGGTATTCAGGTTGCTCTTAATATCGGCGTTGTATCTGACTTGCTTCCAAATACAGGTATTTCACTTCCGTTCTTCTCAGCAGGCGGTACATCTCTTATTATCTTACTTGCAGAAATGGGTATGGTGCTCTCGATTTCGAGAAGTGCCAGAAAGAAGGAGTGATTAGTGTGAGAGTTATGTTTGTTGCAGGCGGAACAGGCGGACATATTAACCCTGCCGTTGCCGTAGCAAATGAAATCAAAAGACTTGACTCATCTTCCGAAATTCTCTTTGTGGGAACAGAAGGAAGAATGGAAACACAGATTGTTCCAAAAGCAGGATTTAAGATTAAAACAGTTAAGATGAATGGCTTTTCCCGAAAAATGAATTTTAAGGGATTGGCTGAAAATATAAAGACAGTTGTCCTCACCTTAAAGGCAAGTTCAACTGCAAAGAAAATCATTGAAGAATTTAAACCTGATGTTGTGGTTGGCTTTGGCGGTTATGTAACAGGACCTGTCCTTCGTACTGCCGTTAAAATGGGAATAAAAACTGCAATCCACGAGCAGAATGCTTTTCCCGGAGTGGCGAATAAGGCACTTGCAAAAAAAGTTGATAAGGTTATGCTTACATCTGCCGATGCCCAGAAGCATATGACCTGCAAAAATCCTCCCGTTGTAACGGGACTTCCCGTAAGACGCGAAATCATAAAATCAGACCGTGATTTTTCCCGTGCAACATTAGGACTTAAAAATAACGATATGCTTGTCCTTTCAATGGGTGGCTCGTTAGGTGCAAATGCCATCAATAATGCCGTTATTGACATGCTCGATATTCTAAAAGATGAAAAAGACATCTGTTTCTTACATTCAACAGGCAAGTTCGGCGTTTGGGTTGAGGATAAACTTAAAGAAAAAAATATTCCTTTCGGCAAAGGTACAAACATAGAAATTCGTCAATATATCGACAATATGGATATTTGTCTTTCAGCCTGTGATTTAGTAATCAGTCGTGCAGGAGCTTCTTCAATTTCAGAAATTCAGGCACTTAAGAAACCGTCAATTCTTATTCCGTCACCAAATGTTGCGGAGAATCATCAGTTCCATAATGCAATGGCGTTAGCAAAGGACGACGGTGCTGTCCTCATTGAAGAAAAAGACCTTGACGGGCAGTATCTTGCACAGAAAATTCTTGAACTTAAAAATGACAAATCAAAGCTTTATGAGATTTCTCAAAATGCAGGTAAAGATGCAAAGCTCAATGCACTTTCCGAAATCTGTAAGATAATAACATCACTTTAATAAATAACAATTTTCATACGAACTGCATAGTATGTGACGCAAAGGTTTATACTGCAAAGTAATTACTAAAGGGCGTGTGAAAATTGAATAAGATAATTGTCACGGGTGGCAGAAAACTGAATGGAGAAATCTTTGTTCAGGGAGCAAAAAACAGTGTTTTGCCAATCCTCGTAGCAACGCTTCTTGTTAACGGAGTTTCCGTTATACATAATTGTCCCATGCTTTCCGATGTGGACGCAACAATCAAAATCCTTCGTTACCTTGGTTGTGCAGTTTCCCGTGAAGGACATACGGTGACTGTGGATTCATCAACCATGTGTCGTCAGGATGTTCCTGATAGTCTGATGAGAGAAATGCGTTCGTCAATAGTTTTTCTTGGCGGAATAATCGGCAGAATGGGAAAAGCTGTTTTGTCAACTCCCGGAGGTTGTGAAATAGGACTCCGACCTATTGACCTGCATCTTTCCGCAATGGAACAATTCGGTGCAAAGGTCACAACTGAAAACGGATTTATAGTCTGTTCCGCGGGAGAAAAAGGCATTTGCGGTACTCGTATTGTTCTTTCTTTCCCAAGTGTGGGTGCAACAGAAAATATAATTCTTGCTTCAACTTTAGCAAAGGGAACAACCGTAATTTCAAATGCAGCACGAGAGCCTGAAATCAGCGATTTGGCAGATTTTCTTAATCGTTGTGGTGCAAAGATTTACGGAGCTGGTGACAGTACCATAACTGTTGAGGGCGTGTCCCGTCTTCATTCTGCAGAGCATACAATAATTCCTGACAGAATTGTGGCTTCAACTTATATGATTGCAGCTGCAATCACAGGTGGAAACATCTGCATCAAAGATGTCATACCATCTCATTTAGGGCCAATAATTCAACCGCTTCGTGAGTCAGGCTGTCATGTCTTTGTAAAAGGAAGAAATGTAACAATTTCTTCACCAAAACAGTTAAAAAGAATAAAAATGATACGTACAATGCCTCATCCCGGTTTCCCAACGGACGTTCAGGCGCAGATGATGGCGATGACAACAATTGCTGACGGCACAAGCGTATTTATAGAAAACATATTTGAAAGTCGCTTTAAACATATTGGTGAGCTTTTGCGATTCGGTGCAAAAATTCACGCTGAAGGCAGAATGGCTGTTGTTGAGGGTGTTAAAACTCTTAATGGTGCAAAAGTAAAAGCCACAGACCTTCGTGGCGGTTCAGCGATGATAATTGCAGGACTTTCAGCTAACGGTATCACAGAAATATCTGAAGTTCATCATATTGACAGAGGATATGAGGAACCTGAAAAAGCACTTGAAGCATTGGGTGCGGACATAAAAAGGGTGAATATTGATGAATAACACACGGAAAAATAGTACAAATCAGCAAACTCAGCTTTCAAACAACGAACGCATTATAAATCGTACAAACCAACGAAGACAAAAAAACAGAAGAAAAAGAATTATTGTTCGTTCTTTACTTTGTGCTTCATTTTTCTGTGTTGGCATTATCCTTGCGCTGACCTTGTTTTTTGATATAAACAAAATCGTAATTTCAGGTGATACAGTATATTCAAACGAAGATATAATTGAGGCATCAGAAATATCTGAGGGAGATAATCTCATCTTTATTTCAAACACAAAATTGAATGAAAAAATACCATCAAAACTGGCATATGTTGGGTCAGTAAAAGTAAAACGTCGTTTACCATCAACACTTGAAATTGTAGTTACAAAAACTGATGCGAGTATGGGTGTTGTTATGAACGGATACTATGTTTTGCTTGACAAAAACGGTAAAGTTCTCGAAAAAGACCTTGAAACCGTCGGTGAAAACATCATTCTCACCAATCTCGGTGAAATAAAAACTGCAACCGTGGGTGAGATTGTAGTTTTAGAAAATGAGAAAGTTTTTGCTAAATTACAAGAGCTTCTCAATGAAATTGATAAAACTAATCTAAAAGAAATTTCTGCCATTGATTTGTCGGATATATATAACATAAAATTGGTTTATCAGGGTAGAATAACTCTTGAATTAGGTGAAACCGATAAAGATAATTTAGGAAAAAAACTTGCACTTGGCAAGGTAGCAATAGAAAAACAGAATGAAGAGAATGATATGTACCGAGGTACAATAAATCTTACTGTTAACGGTAAGGGATATTGGTCCGAAGAGGTTTCAACAACAGAGCCTGAAACAGAAGACACAACTACGGAAACCACGGAAGATATTACAGATGAAAGTGCAACAGAGGCAACGGAAGAGAGTACAACAGAGGTAACAGAAGAGAGTACAAAAAATCAGGAATAAATATCTGCTTTTACTCTCCCAAAAGGAAAATCAATAAAAAAGTGTTAAAAAAGTGTAAAAAATATAAAAAAAGCTAAAAAATATATACATTATATATTGCAATTATTTTTTAATAATGTTAAAATAACCTATAACTATAATGCATAGGTGTGAAATTTTCTATACATAGGAGGATGTTTAAACATGGCATTCGAAATTGATAATCAGTATCAGGACATTGCAAACATTAAAGTAATCGGCGTTGGTGGCGGTGGCGGAAACGCAGTTGACCGTATGGCTAAGGCTGGTGTTTCAGGTGTTGAACTTATCGCTATCAACACAGACCAGCAGGCTCTTAATCGCTCACTTGCTAACTCAACACTTGCTATCGGACAAAAGGTAACTTCAGGTCGTGGTGCAGGTGCAAAGCCTGAAATCGGTCAGAAGTCAGCAGAAGAAAGCCGTGACGCTATCGTTGAAAAACTCGACGGCGCTCAGATGGTATTCGTTACAGCTGGTATGGGTGGCGGAACAGGTACAGGTGCTGCTCCAATTATTGCTGAAATCGCAAAGGACAGAGGTATCCTTACAGTTGGTATCGTTACAAAGCCTTTTGCATTTGAAGGTAGTCACAGAATGAAACAGGC
>JAZSKT010000086.1:0-1963 GCA_045534995.1 Candidatus Fimenecus sp. | reverse complement strand
ATGCTGAAATGTTAGAAAAGACAAAAGAAGAAATGAAAGCCTATTCAAAAAAGGCTTCATAAAAATGAAAACACGGTGTAGCCGTAACTGACTACACCGTATATTTCACCTAAACTGTCCTTAGCCACCTGTGGCTAAAGTCTGACGAGTTTTTTTATATAAATTTAATTTTATCTTTTTGTTCAATGAGGCATACGCAATGTGCAGAAATACCTTCTTTAGCACCTGTAAAACCAAGTTTTTCTTCTGTTGTTGCTTTCACGCTGACAAAATCAATGTTCACACCAAGTGCACACGCGATATTATTTCTCATTTCATCAATATATGGTGCAAGTTTTGGTGCCTGAGCAATCACCGTTGCATCAATATTGTTAACTTTAAAACCCTTTAATTTAATAAGCTCAACAACCTTTTTGAAAAGTTCAAGGCTATCTGCATCTTTAAAACTATCATCTGTATCAGGAAAATGTTTTCCAATATCCCCTAATGCACATGCACCAAGAAGCGAATCAGAAATAGCGTGAAGAAGAACATCAGCATCAGAATGGCCCAAAAGACCGACTCCATTGTTCTCAATTTCAACGCCACCAAGAATAAGTTTTCTGCCCTCAACTAATTTGTGAACATCATATCCGTGACCAATTCTAAGCATTATTATCTCTCCTTCTGTTAAGGTAATTCAATGCTAATTCAACATCCTCAGGAGTTGTTATTTTTATATTTTCATAATCACCATCAACAAACTTGACTGTTTTACCATATGATTCAATTAACATACAATCATCAGTAAAATTCTCACTATTCGCGACAGAATTTACAGCATTAAGATAAAGCGATTTATTGAAAATCTGTGGTGTTTGGATAAAACGAAGATAGTCTCTGTCAGGTGTTGCAATAATGTCATTAAAATCATTTACTTGTTTTACAGTGTCCTTAACCTTAACACCTGTTGCCGCTGCACCGCACTCAAAAGCCTTATACAGAGTATCACAAATAACTTTTTCTGTTACAAGTGGTCGTGCTCCATCGTGAATAGCAATAAATTCAGCGTTGTTAGATGTATTCGTTACACCGTTATACACACTTAACTGACGAGTTTCTCCACCCTTAACAACAGCAGAAACCTTTTTGAAATTATATTGTGAAATCAAATTTTTGATATTATCAATATCACATTCACGAGTAACAACAACAATTTCATCAATCAAATCCGAATAATCAAAGACTTTAATTGTATGAGCAATAACAGGAACATTATTAATCTCAAGAAACTGTTTATTTACCCCACCCATACGCGTTGAATTACCCGCCGAAACAATTACGGCAGAAACAAATTTATTATTTTTTACCGTTTTATCCGACATTGTTATCACCTTATATTAATGCTTCTACAGCAGCAAGTTTTGCACAAAGGCAGAAAACTTCCATTGCTTTTCCTAAATCTTCAACAGATGGGAATGTGGGAGCAATTCTTATGTTCTTATCTTCAGGGTCAACACCATAAGGATATGTTGCACCAACTGTTGTAAGAACAAGACCTGCGTTCTTACAAAGTTCACCAATTCTCTTTGCACTGCAACCAACTGTATTATAACTGATAAAATAACCGCCCTTTGCATTAACCCATTCGCCAATTCCTAAAGGAGCAATTTCTTTTTCAAGCATTTGGAGAACAAGTTGAAATTTAGGAGCAATTATTTCTGCGTGTTTATACATATGCGCTTTAATGCCATCAAGGTTCTTGAAATATTTAACATGACGAAGCTGATTGAGTTTATCATAACTAATCGTCTGGAAATTAAGTCTTTTCTTGATTTCTGCAATATTTTTATCTGATGCTGCAATTGCAGAAACACCTGCACCAGGGAATGAGATTTTTGATGTTGATGTGAACTCAACAAAGTAATCTTCTGAACCATATTCTTTACAAGCATCGAATATATTCATAAGAAAGTCGGATCGT
>JAZSKT010000213.1:0-15361 GCA_045534995.1 Candidatus Fimenecus sp. | reverse complement strand
ATGCTGAAATGTTAGAAAAGACAAAAGAAGAAATGAAAGCCTATTCAAAAAAGGCTTCATAAAAATGAAAACACGGTGTAGCCGTAACTGACTACACCGTATATTTCACCTAAACTGTCCTTAGCCACCTGTGGCTAAAGTGGGCGGGATTTTTACTTATTACTTCTTACCTCTTCACTCTTACCTCAACCAAAAGTCCTTACGGGATTTTTGGAAGGTAATAAGTAAGAAGTAATAGGTAATAAGTATTGCGGCTTTGCCGCTTTTATGCTATAATACAGCCAAGGAGATGGAGATATGAAGAAGTCAAGAATTATCTTTTTGATATTTATAATATTTGGTTTAATTCTTTCGGTTGGTGGCGCTTTCCTTTGTTTGAAAGTTTTTGATTATGATAATAAAGTTGAAACAACCGCAGTAATTACTGATTTTGAGTCTTATCGAGATGGCGAAGGGAGCACACGCTATAAAACTCATTTGAAATACGAGGTTGACGGTGTATCTTATAACAATATTGTTAAAATGTATTCGTCTGCTTGGAATGTTGGAGAAGAAATTGAAATTTATTATGATATTGATAATCCAGAAAACATTAGTTCAAAACATACAGATTTAGCATTACTTGTAGTACCGTGTCTTGGCTTGTTGTTCTTTATCTCTGGTACAATATTAATGTTAATAACTCATAAAAAAGAGAAATTGCTTAATTGAGTTCTTGAATCTACAAAAACATAGTTAAACAATGATATTTATAAGAAAATCAGGTTTTTCGACCGGTTCCATTTTGAGTGTCGGTCCCAAAGCTCTCGAATTTTTGAGAGCTTTTTTTATTGACAATAAAGTTTCTTATATGATATTATCAAATTGTAAAAGGAGGGTTTATTATGACAAAGACATTAGCAGATTTCCGTGCTGAAAAAGGCTTATATCTAAAAGATTTGGCTGAAACCTTAGAAATGACGGAAGACGAGTTTCGTGCAATTGAAGAATCGGGCGTTGTTCCTGAAGAAATAGGGCAAAGACTCATCTTGCAGTATTCTTTGCCAGCGGATTATTTCGCTGAACCTGATAGTGTTCAGAAAAGAGTAAATCCTTTGAAAAAGACTCCCGCCAATCCTATGAGACATTTCATTCTTGTGTCGTTTGTTGCTATGTTCATTTGCGATTTAGTTGCAGGATTACCATCTTATTTAAACTCAGTGGTAAGAATGATTATCTCGTATATCTCTACTATCACTTATAACGAGATAAAACTTAGTGAAACAGGGCCCCTTTGGGATATTTTTGATACTTCTTTCAATTCAGTAGTTATAGTGTTATTCGGTATATTTTTTGTTAAATATATTACAGGTAACACCACTTTTGAGGGCAACATTAAGAAATACAGATTTTTTTACTATTCATGGCCATTTGTTGTGGGAGGATTTGTTCTGGATATCGCAGGAATAGTTTCAACACTTGTGCTTTTGGAAGTTCAGAAAAATTTTGTTTCCGTGGCAGGAGCAGGTATAACTCTTGCACTCAGTTCCGTTGTTTCAATTCTCTCCATAGGTATTTCTGTTCTTGCGGCTTATTTTTGTGCACGCTTACTTAATGCGGCAGCTTTTGGTGATGAGACAAAGCAAATAAAAGAATTTCGCTTTCTTGCAACTTGGGTAACGATTTCGACAATCATTTCGTTAACAGTATTTGTTATAAGAACGCTTGTGTTGAAAGATTTTTCCATCTTATCAACAGTAACAACACTTTTGGCAAAATTTATTACAGTTGCAGTTATATGGATTGCAGCAACAGTTAAACCAAAGGATGAGAAACAAGAAAAACTAATTTTCACAATTCTTCCAATTGTTGCAATGTGCGACTCGATAATTTACGGAATAATTCATGCGGTTGCAGGTTAAAAGTAATGATAAAAGGACGGTTTTACACCGTCCTTTTTTGTTTTTCGTCTTGCTCTTTATTGGTGTATGTGCTATACTTTTGGCAGAATTTTAAAGTGGAGGACCACATATTATGCTTTATTTTTATCCCGAAGATTTTGGTGCACTTGGTAATGGTGTGAATAATGACTGTCAAGCCATTCAGTCTGCTATTGACAAGGCAGAGGAAAATGGTGGCGGTACAGTTGTGCTCACAAGCGGAAAGACATATTTTTCAGATTCAATCCGTATGAAGAAAAATGTTGAATTGCACCTTCAAAAAGGTTCTCGTCTTAAGGCAACAGACAATATTGACGGATATATTCGTCCTTGTAATATGATAAATGACCCTAAAACTGCATTGATTGGCAACCCTGTGACAGGCAAACCGTCATTTGTGTTTATTTACGGTTATGAGGCAGACGGTTGTACAATTTCAGGTGAGGGTACAATTGACGCTAACGGTCATGCTTTTGTCGAGAGAAAAGACAAGTATTATGTAACAGGTAATTTTTATCCTCGACCAACTGTAATTTACATTGAAAAAAGTAACAACATCACATTCAAGGATGTGACAATTGTTGATGCGCCATTCTGGACACTTCATCCTGCAGGTTGTAATGACGTGCTTATTTCTCAAATCAGAATTCTCAACGATTTGGATGTTGCAAACTCTGACGGTATTGACCCTGACCATTGTACAAATGTGAGAATTTTAGGCTGTCACATTGAATGTGCTGATGACTGTATCTGCCTTAAAACTTCAAAAGGTAATGCAGAATACGGTCCTTGTGAAAACATTATTATTGCAAACTGTACGCTTATTTCAACATCTGCGGCAATAAAAATCGGTACAGAGGGTGTTGGTGACTTCCGTAATGTGATTGTTGATAATTGTATCATTTCACGAAGCAACCGCGGTCTTTCAATTCAAATTCGTGACGGTGGTAATGTTGAAAATGTCACATATTCAAACTGTATTATCGAAACTCGTCGTTTCTGTCCTGATTGGTGGGGTACAGCAGAACCAATTGTAATTACAACATTTAACCGTGACGAAAACACAAAATCGGGTAAAATCAAGAATATCCGTTTTCGTAACATCACTTGTAAAGGTGAAAATGGTGTGCTTATTCACGGTACAGAAGAAAATATGATTGAAGATGTAACCTTTGAAAATGTAAGTGTTACAATGACAAAAACATCAAAGTGGGATTGTGGACTTTATGATTTAAGACCTTGTCTTCAATATGGTGTCGAAAAGTATAAAAACAGCGGATTTTTCATCAGAAATGCAAAGAATGTACTTATCGAAAAGTCATCGGTACAATGGGGAAATCTTTGTGACGATTACTGGAAGGCAATTGATGCAGAAAATACATCTAACCTTGAACTCATAAGATTCAAAGGCGCAGATGCGAAATAAAACAAAAAGCTAAGGACAGACTTTAAAGCAGAAGGAGGAATGTACGATGAAAATGTTATGGAAACTCACTAAAGAAGCCGCACGCTACAAAGGACTATATGTACTTGCAATTTTGTCCACATTGGGTTTAACTGTCGTAAACCTTACTGCTCCGAAAGTTTTGTCCTCAATGACAGGTGTTGTAGAAAAAGGTGTGGATGATTTAGCGCTTGACAGCATTATCAAAATGGCAGTTGCACTTCTGTTTCTTTACCTGCTTCGCATTTTATTTAGATTTTTAAGCAACTATCTGGCACATAAAGCTGCGTGGTATTTGGTAGGTGACCTTCGAAGCAGAATGTACGACAAATTGCAGAGTTTAGACTTGGGCTTCTTCCACGACAAGCAAACAGGTGACTTGATGAGCCGTGTGGTAAACGATACCCGAGACTTTGAACTTTTATATGCTCATATGATTCCGGAAATGATAACAAATGTGGTGACTTTTGTAGGCGTACTTGTAATATTGTTGGCAGTTAACTGGAAACTGGCACTAATTACCTGCTGTCCGATTCCGTTGATTCTCTGTTCCGGTGTGATATTTGCTAAGGTTGTACGACCATTTTTCAAGGCATCTCAAAAATCTATGGGCGAATTAAATGCTCAGTTGCAGGATAACCTGTCAGGATTACATGAAATTCAGTCTTTTGGTCAAGAAAGTTATGAAAGTGAACGTCTTCGCACCAAGAATTTTGAACAAGTTAGGGCAATGTTGCGAGCACTTCGTGCAAGTGCGGTATTTCACCCCAGTGTAGAATTTCTTTCATCTGCAGGTACTATTTTGGTAGTATTTTTTGGTGGCTTTTTAGCATATAAAGGTCAACTGTCCGTGGAAGATATTGTGGCTTTTGTACTATATCTGTCTTTGTTCTATGCTCCTGTTTCCGGACTTGCTAATCTGTTGGAAAATCTGCAACAATCCCTTGCAGGCGCGGAACGTGTAACATTAGTCTTGGAAACTCCTTCTGCTATTGAAAACGCAGATGATGCCCAAGATATTGGCGAAGTAAAGGGTGCTATCACTTTTGAAAATGTGAGTTTTCACTATAGCAACAAGATTCCTGTGCTGAAGAATATTTCTTTTTCTTGTAAACCCGGTATGATGGTTGCGTTGGTTGGACCTACGGGTGTGGGAAAGACTACCACTACGCAGTTGATTTCAAGATTTTATGACCCGATAGAGGGTCGTATATTGATTGACGGAAAAGATATTAAAAATGTGACTTTGGAAAGTTTACGCCATAATATCTCGCCCGTACTTCAAGATACTTTCCTTTTCAACGGAACAATTGCAGAGAACATTGGGTATGCTAAACCAAACGCTACACAGGAAGAAATTGAGGCAGCAGCAAAAGCCGCAAATATTCACGATGACATCTTAAGTATGCCTGACAAATACGAAACAAAAGTTGGAGAACGAGGACTCCGTCTTTCCGGCGGTCAAAAACAGCGAGTTGCTATTGCAAGAGCGATTCTCCGCCAATCACCTATTATCGTTTTGGATGAAGCGACGGCTTCGGTTGATGTACAAACTGAAAAAAAGATTCAAAGCGCCATAAAAAATCTTGCCGGGAAACGGACTATTGTCGCTATTGCGCACAGACTTTCCACCATTCGTGAGGCTGATATGATTTTGGTGATTCATGAAGGTGAAATTGTAGAGCGAGGAACTCACGAGGAATTGTTAAAACTTCAAGGACTGTATTATAGAATGAATCAAGCACAGAATTTTACCAATTCATAAAAGTAAAATATATGTAACAAAGGACAGACAAGAGTCTGTCCTTTGCTGTTTAGTATAATTGAAATATATAGCAAATCACACCATAAATTACTGCAGCAAAAATGCCGTATGCAATTACCGGGCCTGCAATTTTGAAGATATTTGCACCTGTCCCCATAATTATGCCTTCTGCTTTGAATTCAAGGGCAGGTGAAACAACGGAATTTGCAAAGCCTGTGATGGGTACTATCGTTCCTGCACCTGCGTGTTTTGCAATTTTATCAAAAACACCTATCCCTGTGAGAATGGCAGCAATTACAATGAGTGTTGCCGGTGTCAATGCTTTTACTGCGTCTTCTGAAAGATTCATTTTTTCAAATCCCCAATTAAGAAATTCTCCAAAAGTGCATATTGCCCCACCAATAATAAAGGCTTTTATGCAATTTTTAAGTTTTGGTGATGGCGGAGATGCTTTTTCAGCCATTTTTCCATATTCGTTATTTGTGGTTGACATCAAATCACTTCCAATCAAAAATATCTTTTCCAAAAATATAGTTTTTATTATGATATTTTTGTCAAGGATTTGAAATAATAAGTTTTTTGTGGTAATATAAAATCTAATTGAAATCAGGAGGGATTTTTGTGGTCGGCTATATTGATGTTGGTGGAGGAATGCGTGGAGTGTATGGCGCAGGTGTTCTTGACCGCTTTTTTGATGACCACATAAATTTTCCTTGTTATATAGGTGTTTCAGCAGGTTCGGCTAATATTATATCTCATTTAGGTGGTCACAGAGACAGAACCTTGCGTTTTTATCGTGATTATTCTTATCACAGTGACTATATGGGTATAAGGCCTTGGCTGAAAACAAAATCTTATTTGAATTTAGACTATATTTATTCAACCCTCACGGATGAAAAAGGGTTAGACCCTTTAAATTACGATTTATTTGAGAAAAGTAAAGCGGATTTTTATGTCGTTACCACAAACTCAAAAACAGGAGAGCCATGTTATCTTGACAAAACCTATATCGCACGAAATGATTGTTTTGCAATAAAGGCTTCTTGCAGTATACCATTATTTTGTCCTCCAAGGAACAGAAACGGTGTTTCATACTTTGATGGAGGGGTAGCAGACCCTATACCCGTCAGAAAGGCCTTTGAGTTGGGGTGTGATAAGGTAGTTGTGACACTTACTTTGCCGAAAAATTTTCACAAAACACATAAGTTTCCCAAGTGGCTTTATCCAATTATTATCAATAAATATCCTGAAGTCGCTGTTAAAATGTACGAAATGATTGACAGGTATAATGAGGATTTGGAATATCTAAAGGTACTTGAAAAAGAGGGCAAAGCATTGGTTTTAGCACCTGACGATTGTTGTGGAATAACTACATTAAAGCGCACAAAAGAAGGTGTTCAAAGACTATATGATAAGGGTTATGAAGATGCACACAAGGTGAAAGAATTTTTGTTGTCACAGGAGAATATGCGTGAAGAATAAAAAAATCAATAAGTTGTGTCGTGTGATAATGGTCATACTTGCTGTATTGATTGCCTTTTTCAGTACGGATTTTATTTTAAGTGAAATTACTGATATAAGGGCATATGAGGATGCAACGGGCAACGATACAGAATGGAATAAAATTACAGAAAAATTCGAAAACGGCACAGAGCTTACAGAAACAGATTATGAGGAAATCTTTTCTCAATCAGGCTTGGGAAAACCTGCTGTTGATAAGCTTTTGCTTGAGGGTAGAGTCGATAAAATAGAAGATTACAGAAATTATTACCTTATGGATAAGGATTATTATTGTTACAGAAAAGGTGTTTTTGCCTGTCATGAGCGTATAACCGATACTGAAGGTGAAGAAGTTCGTAACCCTGATTTTGCAGATTTGCAGAATGGCGATATTGTCGTTACTTTGAGCATCCATTCTCTTGGCTGGCGCCATGGACATGCGACAATTATTACTGACGCTGATAAGGGGGTTGGCGTTCAGGCAGTTATGGTGGGCGAAAAGTCCAATAATTCACAAATTTGGTCATGGACAAAATATCCTTTGGTTGCAGTGTTAAGGCCGAAAAATGTTGATGAAACCGTGAGAAATCAGGCCGGACAGTTTGCAGAGAAAAATCTTAAAGGTCTGTATTATTCGTTGTTTGGCGGAATTTTTACAGGCAGAGATGCTGACAAAACTCCTACCACAACACAGTGCGCGCATCTTGTGTGGTATGCTTATATGACAAATGGTATTGATATTGCACCTGAAAGCGGAAGAATAATTACACCAAAGGATTTTCTTAAAAGTGAAAATCTTGAAATAGTTCAGATTTACGGAAATATTACCGATATTTAAAACTGAAGATTTGATAAGAGGCTTTTACATGGATGAATGCCTCTTTTTTGTTGATTTTCAAGCATTTTCTACTTGTATTATCGCTGTTTGTTTGGTATAATAAATTGTTAAAATTTATTATCTATAACTATATGCTTTTTTATGTGGTACTCAAAAAGGGAGTTCAAAAATGGATTTATTCAATGAAGAAAAAAAGAAGGATTTGATAATTGGCAGAAACGCTGTAACTGAGCTTATAAAATCAGGTCGTGAAATTGACACACTTTTTGTGCTTCGCGGTGAAAAAAGCGGTTCTGTTGGAAAGATAATCGGTCAATGTCGTGATAAAGGTGCTGTGGTAAAAGAAGTCGACAAGAAAAAGCTTGACTTTATGTGTGGTCACAGTAATCATCAGGGAGTTGTCGCAATTTGTGCTGCTCACGATTATGCAACTGTTGAAGAAATTCTCAAAGTCGCAGAAGAAAGAGGTGAATCACCATTCATTGTGGCTTGTGACGGAATTGAAGACCCTCATAATCTGGGTGCTATTATCCGTACTGCAGAGGCAGCTGGTGTTCATGGAATTATTATTCCAAAGCGCAGAAGTGCATCGCTCAATTATACTGTTGGTAAAACAAGTGCAGGTGCACTTGAATATATGAAGGTTGCCCGTGTTTCAAATCTTGCTTCTACTCTTGAAGAACTGAAAGAAAAAGGAATGTGGGTTTACGGTGCAGATATGGACGGTGAGGATATCCGTTCCGTAAATCTTGACGGTGCTGCGGTTCTCGTTATCGGTTCGGAGGGTGACGGAATGAGCAGAATCGTTCGTGAAAAATGCGATTTCATTGTTTCACTTAAGATGAAGGGACAAATAAATTCACTTAACGCTTCTGTTGCAGGCGGAATTTTAATGTACGAGTTTTCGTATAAAAGATAAGGCAAAAGCTGAATAACTTTTTCGGGGGAAAATTTATTATGGCAGATAAAATTTCAGACAACTTAATCGAAGAAATTCTCAATGATGTGAAAGCTTATACCAATACAGAAGAGCCTGAAGTAATATATTCTATTGAAGATGTGGATTTGCTTTTAGCAGAGATTTCAGGTGAGAATGTGATGAAGACAGAAGTGCCTGTAAAGGGTGTTTCTGAATTCTCGCAGGACAATTCAGATTCAGCGAACACTAATGAGGGCAACAAAACCATTATGTTTGATGTGTCAAAGGTTTTTGACAGCGAAGAAAACGACGTGACTTCTGAAAAAGAACCTGACACTACTGTTGTGGTGGAAGATGGCGGTCAAATTGGATTTGCATCAGACGTTACCGGAATAAGTGTAGCTGAAGAAGTGCAAGAAGAGTCTGTTGAAGATGAAACAGAAACTGTTGCAGGACAGATTTCCATTGAGAAAACGAGAATGTTTAATGAAGTTGACATTCGTGGTGCATATAATCCTAATATTTCTCATAATCTTGGAAATAAGGTAGCACGAACAACAAGCGGAGATGCTCAACCACTTTCATCAAGCACAATGGCTGAGGAAAAGTACCGTAAGCATTTCATGAATAAACCTTTCCAGAAAATAGAGGATACACAGGAACAACGAGCTATCAGAAGCACTTTGCCACAAAAAACAATAGAAACCCCCGGAGTTGTGGTCAAAAAAAGTTCATCGTTAGAGAATACCGACGGAATCAGACCGATGCCAACACTTGTTCCTGCAGAGTATGAATTAGAACAGGAAAAAATAAAAACAGCGGAAAAGGGAAAACTTGACGAAGAATTGCCCGACAATCAGATTATGTTTGACGGATTTGAAGATGTCGAAGAGATTACACAACAATCTGAGGAGCAGGCAGAAGCTGAACTTCGTGAACATCGTAAAGAAGCTGTTAAGGACTTTGTTCAAGGAGATTTATCATTTAAGCAAGAAGTGGAATCGCCTCCTGTCAGAAAACGATATGAGCGTCAGAAGGTTTCAATTGTCCGTGAATATTTTGGTCCTAAAGATAAAGAAGCTGTTAAAAAAGTCTTTAAAATGGAACAAAAAGCAACAGTTATAAAACTAGCTTTTGTTTCCGGAATATGTCTGTTGATGTCATTATTTTCTGTAGTGGCAGGTATGGAAAACGGCAACTTTGAAATTTATGGTAACAACGAAGCAGTGTATTCATTAGTACAACTTATCTTGCTTGTTATTGCCGTTGTAATAAATCATAAATCATTCACAAATGCATTTAAGAATATCAAGAGTAAGATTTTTGATATGGATACAGTAATTGCTGTTTCTGCGATTGCGGGCTTGATTCAATGTCTTATCAGTTTCGGCTTTACAGATAGTATAGAATCTGTTGCCGGACTTACAACAGGTGCGGCAGTTGTGCCAATGATTATGAAACTTGCAGGTGAACTTGTCCGTAGTAAAAATGACAGCGGAAATTTCAATATTATTACAAAAAACGGTTATAACTGTTGCAGTGTTGAGAATATACCGGATGAAGATACTGCCAATGAAGTTGCAAGAGGTTTAATGATGGGTGACCCTGAAATCAAATACTCTGCAAAAATCAATTTCCCTCAGAGATTTGTTGAACTTTCACGTGTAGCAGAAGTTACCGGTCCAATCTGTAAGATTATAATCCCGGTAATGGCTCTGGTCGGACTGATTTTAGGCGTTATAGCTGTTGTCATAACAAAAAATCTTTTCGCAGGTATAAGCACATTTACTGCTACCATCTTGATGACACTTCCTTGTTCTGCAGGACTTGTATCTGCAATAAATCTTCGCGCAACAAACAAACTTATCAATGAAGACGGTGCGATAATAAACGGATATAGCGCTGTTGAAGATGCAGTTAATTCCAACGGTGTTGTTATTGATGCATGTGATGCTTTTGAAGAAGGCGGTTGCAACATTGAAGGCATGAAAACATATCACAAAATGAGAATTGATGAGGCAATTCTTTATACTGCATCCGTAGTTATTGCATCCGGTGGCGTTTTAGCGGAAGTTTTTGATGGTGTTATTATAGGTAAACGCGAACTTCTCTTCCCTGTTGAATCTTTGGTTTATGAAGAAAAATTAGGTTGTTCCTGTTGGATACATAATCATAGAGTTCTTGTGGGTAATCGTGACCTTTTAGTGCATCATAATGTAGAAACTCCTGATGGTGATTTGGAAGAGAAATTCAAAGCCAACGGAAAAAATGTAATTTATCTTGCTATTGAAGGCAAAATTGCGGCAATGTTTGTGGTTGTTTATAAGGCTAACGAGGAAACAGCAAGATATCTGCGCGAATTAGAAAAAGACGGTGTTACTATTTTCTTTAGAACAGCAGATGCAAATATTACCGAAAATTTCCTTGAAAGAGAATTTCAGTTACCTGCAAATGTTGTTAAAATTATCAATCCTGTTGCAGGTGATATGTTCACAAAGATAAAAGCAAATCGTAAAGACCGAAGTGATGCGAAGATTATACATGATGGCAGTATCAAATCAATGCTCGCTGCTCTTCACGGAGCATTTGTAATAAATTCATTTGTTAATTCGTCAAGACTTATACAGTTTATAGCATCAGCAATCGGTGCAATTATTATTGCATTGCTTACATTTTTATCGGGACTGTCACAAATTGGCGTAGTACAAATTATTATGTATCAGGTGATTTGGGCAGTTATACTTTCTGTTCCGGTACTCACACGAAAAAAATAGTAATTATATTTTAGGAGATGAACTAATTGGCAGAATTCTGGGAGTCAGTAAAAGACGTTGCCTTGTGGATTTGGGGTATTGACCAAATTAGGTTTACTGTTGATGCGATGGTGAAGATTGGGGTAACAGCGCTTTTAAGCGGTATTATCGGCTTTGAGCGTGAGCATTCTCACCGTCCTGCAGGCTTCAGAACTCATATTCTTGTGGCGGTTGGCTCTGCACTTGTAATGCTTACATCAGTTTATATTTTTGACAGTCAGGGAATGACAGGAGATGTTACACGAATGAGTGCCCAGGTACTCAGCGGTATCGGTTTCCTTGGAGCAGGTACAATTCTTCGTGAAGGCTTTTCAGTTAAAGGTCTTACAACGGCTGCATCTCTCTGGGCTGTTGCTTGTATAGGTATTGCCGTTGGTGCCGGTTTCTATGCAGGTGCTTTGGTTGTCACACTTGTAATTTATCTTACTCTTAATTCTCTTAAGAGAGTTATTGTCCGTGGTTCAACGGGTAAACTCCTTTTCATTGAAATAAAAGATGTTGGTTTACAGATTCCGCTTATCACAAAAACCATCAAACAATGTGGCGGTACAATTCATTCAATGGAAGTTGTTTATACTGAATCAAAAGATTTGAAATTCAAGCGTCGAAAGGATACCTCCGTTATCAAGGTGCTTGTATTCCCTAAAAATGACGATTCACTTTCACTAATGATAACAACCATCAGAAGTATGGAAGATGTTGAGGATATCTATGTTGACTGATAAAATTGTACTTTTCGATGGTGAACATATTGAGGATTTAGGCGAAGGTATCGGTGTTGTTGTGTCGAAGCAACACACTTTTGGTACAGATGCAATGTTACTTGCTGACTTTGCAAATCCTAAAAGAAATGATATTGCCTGTGATTTCGGCTCAGGTTGCGGAATAATTCCGTTTCTCTGGCTTCGTGACGGAAAATGCGCTGAAATTACGGCAGTTGAAATTCAAGAAAATGCCTGTGACCAGATGAACAGGTCACTTGTGTTGAATGATATAGAGAAAATTGCTGTTTTAAACAGAGATTTAAAAGATATATTAGATTTAAAAGCAGGTAGCTTTGATTTGGTTACTATGAATCCGCCGTATAAAATTGAAAACGGCGGAATAAAAAACGAAGAAGACTTTGCAACAATTGCTCGTCACGAAACGCTTTGCAATATGGATGATATAGCAAAAAGCGCTGCTCGTCTTTTGCGATTTGGTGGCAAGTTTTGTATCTGTCAGCGACCAGAACGGGTTTTTGATGTTATGTATTCAATGCGTAAAAACGGAATTGAGCCAAAAACTCTGCGTTTTGTTTCAAAAAAAGGTGATACTCAACCTTGGTTAGTGCTTATTGAAGGTAAGCGTGGTGCAAAAAATGGCTTAAAGGTCCTGGGAAACCTTGTGGCATATAATGACGATGGTAATTTGACGGAAGAAATGCTTAAAATTACAGAAAAATACAGAAAATAAAGAAAGGAATCGGACATATGAGTGGAAAACTTTATGTTGTAGGAACTCCAATCGGCAATTTGTCCGATTTTTCTCCGAGAGCAAAAGAAACTCTTGCATCTGTTGATTTTATTGCAGCAGAGGATACAAGAGTTACACAGAAGTTACTTAATTATTTTGATATAAAAAAACCACTTATCAGTTATTATGAGCATAATCGTCGTGAGCGTGGAGAAATGATAGTTTCAAGAATGATGAACGGCGAGGTTTGTGCCATAGTGACAGATGCGGGAATGCCTTGCATTTCTGACCCTGGACAAGACTTGGTTTATCTTTGTCACGAAAAGGGAATTCCTGTTGAGTCTGTTCCCGGACCTACTGCTTTTGCAACTGCATTGGCAATAAGCGGAATGGAAAGTGGTCGTTTTACCTTTGAGGGTTTTTTAAGTACAAATAAACCAAGCAGAAAAGAACACCTTGAAGAACTTAAAAATGAAACAAGAACTATGATTTTTTACGAAGCACCTCATAAGCTGAAGGCAACACTTAAGGATATGTATTCATATTTCGGTGACCGTGAAATTGCCATAGTGAAAGAGCTTACTAAAATTCACGAAACAGTTTTCAGGACAAGCCTTAAAGGTGCAATAGATTATTTTGATGTTGAAAACCCAAGAGGTGAGTATGTTCTTATTCTTGCAGGTGCGGAAAAAACAAAAGAAAAACAACCTGTCACATTAGAACAGGCTGTTGTACTTGCAAAAGAACTGGTCAGTAAAGGTGTCAGCGTAAATGAAGCGGCAAAAACTGTTGCCGCAGAAACAGGAATAAAGAAAAGCTTAATATATAAAGAATTACTTTGATTGTTTTGTTGTAATTTTATAAGCTTTTGTAATTTCCTTTTCTATTATGCGTGTAGCTTCTCTTATAATTGTATCCATTGTTTTGGGAAGCTGTTCACTTCTCTTTGGTTTCGCATCACCTTCAAAAATCATTGAGTTTATAATATTATCAATGGTTGTTGTTGTGAAATACGGTGCCAACTCTTTACGAGCCAACTCGTGATTTGGAATAGCGCCTTGAGAAAGAGCAGTGAGATAAACTTTATATATGGTCAGAACATAAATTGTTCTGATTTTGCTTGAATAGTTTCTACCATAGGCACTAAGTCTTTCCATAAGATAAACTGATGAACGGAATACGGTACTCATACGCATTTCGCTGTCCTGGGGAAGTTCGTGTTCAACAAAAAGTGCGTCTGACATCATCTTGTTTTCAGTAAGACCTAAAAGATAGTCGGTGCTCACATCATAAAAGGTTGAAGCACGGCAAAGAAAGTCAAGACCGCACTCACGGATACCTTTTTCATAATGAGAAAGTAAAGCCTGAGAAACGCCTAATGATACTGCGGCTTCTTTCTGGCTCAGATTTTTTTCTTTACGAAGACTTACAAGTCTTGTTGAAACGGATGTACTCATAATAAAACCTCTTATACATAAAGTATAAGGATTATACAACATATTCAACAATTTGTATATTGTACGATTTTACAAATTTTCAGGAGATAAAATATGAAAACTTACCAAATTCATTTAATTCGTCACGCGGTTACAAAAGGTAATCTTGAGGGACGATATATCGGACATACAGATGAATCTGTGTGTGAAGAGGGTATGGCACAGCTTAAAGATATAATGGAAAATTATGGTGATTATCCTGAAGTTGATGCAGTATTTTCAAGCCCTTTAAAAAGATGTATTGAAACTGCAAAGGCAATTTATCCTGATAAAAACCCAATTATTCTTGATGATTTAAGAGAATATGATTTCGGTGAATTTGAGGGTAAAACTGCAGAGGAATTACAGGATGACGAAGATTTTGCTGAATGGCTCAGTGGTTCAAATCCAAATAAAGCAGCACCTTTTGGTGACAGTCAGGTAAGATTCAATTACAGAATCTGCGATTGCTTTGAAAAAATTGTTGACGGCGTAATTCGTGCGGGAGCAGACAGTACGGCAGTATTTACTCACGGTGGTGTTATTATGTCACTTATGCAGACTTATGCACTTCCCGAAGCACCTATGCACGAATGGTTGACCCCATCTTGTTGTGGTTATACTATCCGTATTGACCCGTCAATCTGGTCAAGGGGGATGAAGGTTGAAGCAATTGCAGAATGTCCGGCTCAACCACAGGAGTTTGAACACGAACTTTGGGATGTTTATGACCCTGAAAAAGACGAATTTGATGTTGCATATTGGGAAAACGATGAAAATTTTCCTGATGAGCAATAAGAAATTACCAGAATAACTATAAAAATTACATTGAACGATAATTTTTTCAATGATAAAATAAACATAACGAAAACATAAGGAGGTAAAACTTATGAAAATGTCATTCCGTTGGTATGGCGAAAGTGACCCGATATCATTGCAATACATTCGCCAGATTCCAAATATGAAAAGCATAGTTAGTGCTGTTTACGATGTAAAACCGGGCGAGGTTTGGCCGGAAGAGTCAATCGAGAAAATGGTAAAACAGTGCGAAGAAAATGGTCTTGTTTTTGATGTTGTTGAATCAATTCCTGTGCACGAAAACATTAAACTTGGTAGAGATAATGTTGACGAGCTTTTAGAGGTTTATTGCGAAAACATTCGTCGTTGTGCAAAATATGGCGTTAAATGTGTAACATATAATTTTATGCCTGTTTTTGACTGGACTCGTACACA
>JAZSKT010000051.1:0-3368 GCA_045534995.1 Candidatus Fimenecus sp. | reverse complement strand
TAATTAAAAATCAATAACAATGTTGTTTTATTATTTATTTATTCTTTGTAAGGTTTAGACAAGAAAAAGACTTATTGCTTATGCAATAAGTCATTATTTTTCTATTATTTCCATCACCTGAGAAATATCTGTTATTTCATAATCGATTTTTATATTATTCTTATTATCTGCGCCGTGAGGATTATACCAACAACAAAGAATATTCGCATTGTTTCCTCCACGCATATCACTTGTGAGCGAATCACCTATAATCATTACTTCTTCACTGTTAAATTCGCCGATTTCCTTTTGAACTGCGTTAAAAAACTCTATTGAAGGTTTTTCAAAACCGATTTTATCAGAAATGAATATGCCATCAAAGAGTTTATCAAGTCCAGACTGAGCTAATTTTCTGCTTTGTGCAACATATGTACCGTTTGTTACAGCATATTGTCTAACTTTTCCTTTTAGACTCTGTACCGTTTCAAGACCGTTATCACAGAAAAACACTTTATCCCCAAGACGAAACTGATATTCAGAGTTAAACTCATCAATTTTATCAAACTCAATACTTTCTGTTTTGAAGAATTCTTCAAATCTTCCACGAAGCACCTGTGGTTTAGTCAATTCCCCACGTTCAAGCATTTCCCAATATTTTTTATTGATTACTGAATAGCGTGAAAGCATTTCGTCTGTACATTCACCTAAAGAGAAGATTTCAAAGCATTTTCGGATACCGTATTCCTCTGCCTTGCCAAAATCCAGAAGAGTGCCATCCACATCCCAAAGTAATGTTTTAATCATATTAACCACCTATTACACCAAGTCCTTCAAGTAAAAACTTTACACCCATAAGTACAAGAACAAGACCGCCTGCAAACTCAGCTTTATTCTTATACTTAGCACCAAACTTATGACCGATAAACACGCCTACTGCCGATAAAACTGCTGTAATAATACCGATAAGTGCTACTGCAACAAAAACTTCGTTTTTCTCATAGGTAAGGGCAAAGGCAACACCAACGGCAAGAGCATCAATACTTGTTGCAATTGCCAATGCAGTAAGTTCTTTCAAATCAAGCTTACTTTCACAAGTTTCACAATCGTCATTGTGGAATGATTCATAAATCATTTTACCACCGATAATGGCAAGAAGAATAAAGGTAACCCAATGGTCAACGCTCTCAATATAATGAGCAAATCGAGAGCCAATAAACCAGCCGATAAGAGGCATACCTGCCTGAAATCCGCCAAAAAACAAGGCAATGAGTGTCGTTTGTTTATAATCAAGTTTTCTCATATTAAGACCTTTACAGATTGCAACTGCAAAAGCGTCCATTGCCAGACCTACGGCTATAATTACCAATTCAGACATAAAAACACCCTTATAAAAAAGACTCATGACACACATGAGTCTTACTGTATATACATTGTTATAGTACTAAGAATAATATCACTTTCGCCTATTCTTGTCAAGATTTGTATAACTTATGAAATTTTCATTCTGAGCCTGAGTTTGTCGCTAATCATTGCAATGAATTCTGAATTAGTTGGCTTTCCTCTTGTATTTTGAATGGTATATCCAAAATATGAACTTAGTACATCAACATCTCCCCTATCCCACGCAACTTCTATTGCATGACGGATTGCACGTTCAACACGAGAGGCTGTCGTTGAATACATCTTTGCTACGGTTGGATACAAAACCTTTGTAACAGAACTCATCATCTCGCTATCATTTATAGACAAAACTATCGCTTCACGAAGATACTGATAACCTTTTATATGGGCAGGTACGCCAATCTGGTGCATTATTTCGCTGACCGTTACTTCTAAATCATTTATATCATGAGATGAAGTTGTACTTTTACTTTTAGACCAGTCTGTCAACTGTGTAATTCTTTGAGCAAGGATATTTACATCAAATGGTTTAAGAAAATAGTAGTCGGCACCTGCTGACAGAATCTCCTGTTCAAATCGCTGATTGTCAGAACTTGACATTATCATAATAAACGGCTTATTTTCACTTTCTTTTAAGCTGTTAACAACACCTAAAGCATCAAGATTCGCCATAAAAGCATCCATTACAACAACATCTGCATCAATTGAAGAAATTTTTGATAATACCGCTTTACCATCCTTTGCAACAAGTGTCACATCACATCCATATGTCCGTAACACATTTGCACAATTTCTACCGAATTCGCTACCTTCACCCGTCAATAATACTTTTAAATTGTTTCCCATTTCTTGAAACCTCCATTTTAATTTTAAAATCAACTTGTGATTTGTTATTTCTGCCATATTTTACCATATATGGTAATTTATGGCAATAGGTTTTGAAAAATTTATCTTTAAAAACTTTTCGACAAAAAACGAGCATAAAAAATGACGGAAAAAAATATTTTCCTGCAAAAAACTATGCATAAATTTTGCAAATTTTCGGTTGTTTTTTAACTATACGGTTCTTTTTCAAGTTTATTTTTAACAATAATTTCAACTTTGATTTTGTTGAAAACTTTGTTGAAATTGTTTAAAACTCGCTTTTTCAAGGGTTTTAAACATATGTTTTATTCAGTTTTGTAAAGTAATTTGCTTTACACTTGTTTTTAAAAATAAAAAAATGATGTATATACAATTGCATATACATCACTAAATTTGAAGGATAAATTTCAAAATCCCCAAGAGTAATCTCTCGGGGATTTAAAATACATATTAATCTCTTCTGAGAGCTTCAATCGGTGGAAGATTTGCTGCTCTCTTGGCAGGATAAACGCCAAAGATAATTCCTATTGCTGATGAGAAACCAACTGCCAAAAGTACTGTTGCAGGTTCAACAAACAACGGCACATCCATTATATACGATACAAAGGCTGCGGCGGCGACACCAAGCAACAGACCGATTACACCACCTATAAGGCAAAGGATAATTGATTCTGTCAGGAACTGGAACATAATAGTACCCGTTTTTGCACCAAGTGCTTTTCTTATACCGATTTCACGAGTACGCTCTGTAATAGAAACCAGCATTATGTTCATAACACCGATAACACCAACCACAAGTGAAATTGCACTTACGGCAGCAATAAATATTGTAAACACATTGATAACTGTATCAAGAAGGTCAATATATGTTGCCATATTTGTGACAATATAACAGTCTTTTTCAAAGTTATCATGCAAAGAACGGATATAGTTTATTGCCGCAGTACCTATACCGTCAAGCTGACTTTCATCAACTGCTGTGATATTGATTGTATCGTAACGATTTTGTGAAGAACCGTTAATTGCAGATACAAGCGGAGCAGGCATAATAATCATACAACTGTTCATTTGCATTCCGCCCATTGATGCAGACATTGTTTCCATCATCTCTTCGGTATCCATAT
>JAZSKT010000006.1:0-6158 GCA_045534995.1 Candidatus Fimenecus sp. | reverse complement strand
AAGTTTTACCACAATTACTAAAAGAAGATTTTGAGGTGTATGCAAGGGAAGTACCTTTTCTTTATGACGATATGAAGATAGGTTATAAGGAAGGTGAATGAAATGAACTTAAAAGAAATGAGATTGTCAAAAGGATTATCGCAACAGCAAGTAGCAGATGAATTAGGAATTTCAGTTATGACTTACAATCATATTGAAAATAATAAAACAACACCTAAATATGCTACCTGTGCAAAGATAGCAGAGTTCTTTGGCACAGAACCGTGGGTAGAGCCTGCAAAGCCAAAACCTGCAAAGAAAACAGACAGTATGGTTTTAGCTGAATGGGTAAGTGAAAAATTATCTGAGCATAAAATGACATTAACAGAATTAGCGAACGAAGCACATATAGCATACACAGAAGTTTGTAATATAGCAAGAGGTGATTATATACCTGCAAGAGCTGATACAATTATAAATATAGTAAGTGCATTTACAGAAGTATTCACCAGAAGAAAGGTTGTAGATGAAGCATATTCACCGTTGTCGTGGATTGCAAGGCATAATCCAAGTTATTCTCCGTTTGATGATAGTGAAGAAACAACTTATACTTGCCCTATATGTTGTACAGAGCAAGAACATAAATCTAAATTCTGTTCTAATTGTGGAGTGAGGTTGTTATAACGCATACAAAATTTTTAGACTATGATTTTGATATAATTTATAGAGATAAACTCTGTAACATTAATTGTGACTTTGATACTAAATGTGAAGAGTGTATTTTGGAATGGTTACGAAAAGAGAGTGACAACGATGAGAAGTGAAACATTAGAGCTTGCTATTGCCCTTACTTGTATATTTTCTATCATTAACTTTGTGCTTATACTGACTATACTTTTAACTGACTAAGTTAAATAAAATACCCTACTCCTTTTTTGGAGTAGGGTATTTTTTATGCTGTGTTAGGTGGTAGGAGCAGTCAAACTGCCAAAGTCTGGTCTGCATACAAGAACAAGAGTATTTACATTATTCGTATAAACACTATTCATTTCTTCTTCTGTAAGTTCCGTATTTGTCAAATGCTGTGGTGCTTCAAGAGGTCTAAGAGCGAGCGGATAAGGTCTATCCACCTTTCTGTTGGTATCATACCATTGAGTATTTTCGTGTCCTACATCCATAATCATATGTTTGAAAGGGTATTTAACAGCGTCCCAACTTGGGGAAGTTGTCATTCTTTCCTTAGATACGACAATCGCACAGTGATTTATTTTCATAAAATAATTAGGAGACTGATAGTCACCTGTTTCCTCATTAAGTCGTGAAAAGAATAAAACATCACCAACTTCAATATTGACAAGGTGTTCATCAAGGAGGACACGCCTACCGTTATTAATAAACATCTGTGCAAGCTGACCTGTATTTCTAACACGCCCTTTTACAGTTGAATTTATTGTCTCGTATTCGTAGTAATCACGAGGACACATTGACCAGACATAGTTAGGATTGCCTGTCCAATCAGCTGGACTAACATATTCTCTGGTATAATAAGAAGTTTCAATATATTTATAACCTCTTAATATCATACCAACAAAAGTTGAACAATCTATCTGTCTTGTCTCATTAGATGTGTTTAATATTCCTTGATAGCCGTATGTGAGATTGTCATCCCTATTAGCGTACCAATCGTTACATACATCTTGCAACTGTGCAATTATACCTGTATTTGGTCTATTACTTATAACCTGCAACGGCGCGGTTTCTGGCTCGGTTTCTTTATAGTACCACACATCAAAATTGTCTACCAAAGCTGCTACTTCATCATCAGTCATTTCTGTCTCGCTGAGAACTTCGACAATCGCTCTGTCTCCGTATCCGCTACCAACATACATTTTTGTTGTTGCGTCTACATACTCAGTGTAATGACCTGTGTAATTAGCACCCGTTATAGACGGTGTACCGTTATAGTATAACAAGCGATACCTAAAGTCTCCGCTTGAAAATGAAACAACACGATTGCTTAGCACTGACCTGTAATTGCAACGATATGGTTCTGTATCATCTATGGATATATAACCTGTTGTTTCATTTATCCTACCCTTTGTGAAGCTATAAGATAATTGAAGTTTAGTATTATACAGACCAAAAATAGCGTCAACAAAACTTTGATAATTGTCGTCTACTATGTTATGAACATTATCTATTTTAACATTTGTCTGATATGCGTCGGCAGGAACACCGTGACTTGATACATCTGTGTCAACAAGTCTATACAGAGCTATGGCTTCATTTAATGCAAGCAAATCTTCATCTGTCAGTTCATAATCATCTGCAACATTTTTCTTGCCAAAAGTAATTCTGTAAAATGGAAGATTTTCGTTTGTTAAAATTATAAATTTATTTTCGTATTTAATGTCAGAGAGTGATTTCAGCCGTTCACGATTTGTAGCTTCGGATACGATTGTTGTGTCATATCTAACAATATCTTTCATATAGAAATTATCGTTATTCATAGAAATGACATACATAGGATACTCTTCTGACTGACGCTGAATTGCAGCCGAACAAGCGTAATGAGTTATGTTACTTCTTGTTAAAGTATTTGCAGGATAGTTCAAGTCACCTCTGGTTATTTCCTGCGGGTGCGTGGAAAGACCTTTAAAGTTTGCGGTAATTATGTCAAAATATTTATCAGCATAATATCCCTCAACCACCAACGAATTTGCGGCTTCCGCTACTTCATCGGTTGTTCCGTCAACAACGAATACACTTGTCGGGTCAACCTTAGTCATAACTATCCACACATCTGTTTTACCGTCAGTCTTAGGAATAATAAATCTGTTATTATTAACATCTATATTATTCTCTACAATCGAATATTTTACGCCACCTGTTGACTGATACTGTGTAAAAGCCCATATAACTCGAATTATATAGTTTGAAGAATTACAAGTTATTTTTGCTCGTTCTACATTACGAAAATCATAACGAACTATTGCGCGAGTTCCAAGTGACCCTGACTCAGGCTGAATTGTGCCATTCGTAATAGCTCTTTTTTGATAATTTATATACTTCATCGGATAATAGTCATTCGACAATCCATATATACTATCACCAACAACTTTTGCGTCAGCCGCTGCCGGAGAAACCATCAGTGTTTTATCAATCTCGGGAGCAGAAATACCGCTCGTCTCTGCATAATCAGCAAGCCAATCTGCGATAGTCTGTTGAATACTTGTAGAAGTGTTTACTATTTCTTCTACCATATTAGGTATAGTGCCATCTTCAACAAGAGCGTCAAGTTTATTATCTACTTCATCTTGAACATCAAGGGTGTCAAACCAATTATAAAACTCATTATACGCTGTTGTAAGATTTTCATTTGATGTTTTGAGTTCATCATATTTAGTATTTACAGCTTCGTTTAATTCAACAAAGCTCGCTCTTGCTTCGTCAAGATTACTCTCTACGGTAGATACATCTTTAATGCAATTATTAAGATATATCACCATTTTATTTAGCAGTTCATAATAGCTCAAACTATCATCATACACAAGAGGGAGAACGGTCTGACACCAATACCGAAAAGCTCCCTGCCCTGTGTAATTCATAAAGTTAGGAGTAAAATTTCCAATTCCCATTATATCACCACCTTACGCATTAGTTGTAACAGGAATACTTGTTGCGTGGTCTAAATTGTATATAAACCAAGTCTGGAATGTCGGCTCAAAAAATTTAGTTTCTGGCACATTCACACCTTTTTCGTGTCCTGTTCCACCGTATGTACCGTCATTATCAGTGTACAGTTCTGCCGTATATACTTTTGTGGTATCATTGTATTCAACCTTAAATACAGCGTCGAGTTCTGCTACATCTGCATATTCAGACAAGAGCTTCAAAAGCCTATTTATAAATCCTTCCACAATTATCACTCCTTTACCATAATGCGAAAAACAGGTCAGACAATTCATCGATTATCATTTCATCTATGTTTATAAGGCTTTCTCTGTATTCCATGAGAAGTCTGGCATAGCTTGTACTGTTTCTTTTACCTGTAATTTTTTCAATATACTGTTCTGTATTCGTGATGTTATTTGTTGAACTTCTTCGTTCATTACCCGTAACATCACCACTTGCTCTACCCTTATTGAGTTCATTTGCGTTTATATTCTCGGCATATTTCTGATTATCTTTCGTGTTTGAATTTGTGGTATCGGTTGAATTTGCGCTCCTATTTGAACTACCAGAATTTTCAGAACTCGCGGTTTCGTCACCTGTGGTATGTCCTAAACCTGTATTCTTCTGTGCGTTAGTTAAGTATTTAGGTGAAAGCGTTTCCACTCTAACAGTTCCACCTTCACCGTCTGACACATCTTCCCAACCTTGAATACCATCAATATCACCTTGTGGTGTATCGGAGTACAACTGCCACGCTAAATCATCGGACGAGCCTGTATTGTGTCTGCGAGAGCTTTCGTTTCCTGCATTTGTAACAGCTTCTTGATTTGCGCTTGTTCTTGTTCCATTATCCGTAGTATCTCTTTCGTTTAATCCTGTTCTCTCACTTCCGCTGTCTCGTACATTTTCATTTTCAGTATCAGTGTGTTCTGTTCTGTCGATATTGTCATTTGTCTGACCTTCCATTTCACCACTTGTCCTGCGTGAAATGTCAAGGTCTACATCGTGGAAGGGATTAAACTCATAATCAAGGGATTGATAAAGCTGATTATAATAAGGCATTATCATGTTCAGTCTATCCTGTAATCTGAGCTTCCAAAGACCTACTGTTTCTTCGCATATTTCTCTGGTATAATAATGCCTTAAAATCTTTACTTCAAGAGGAAGCCTGTAATCTTCATCGAATATAGGGAAGTCAAAGTTGAATATCTGCGGTGCGGAATTGACAATGATTTGATTTATATTATTAAATCCTTCGCTCTCTGTCAATCCCGCATTACTCTCACATATAAACCGTACTTCGGTGGTATATTTACTCATAAGCTATTACCACCTTTCGCTGTACTTACAGGTGTATCAGTTCTAAGGTCTGTTGCCAAGATATGATATTCAGCGTCATCTGCGGTCTGGTCATTAAACAGAATTTCATCGTCAACTTCACGATAATCCTGTCTGTAATCGACTTCAATATTAAGACCGAACATTTTATTGATTTCCTCAGCGGCTTTTCTTCGTGCATTTAGTCTTGAATATCTTGAAGCAATAACACCACCAAGATTTCTGATAACTTCGTCTCTTATCATTCTTTCCTTTTTGGTAATGTTTGTATTACTGATACCGAGATATGTAAGGGCTTCATTCCATATCTCAGTTTTGAGCTGATATATTTTATCTGCTATGTATGGTGCGCTTGTATTCATAACCTTTATACTGTCTGGTGTAATCTGATTGTCTCCATATATAACAGGTTCATTACCGTCAAATTTCATATACAGATTTTTAAGAGACAGTCTTTGCGTTTCGGTATTGCACTGTATGAGAATAGGTGTTTTCTGTGCGTTTGCATTTACATCAACTATTCTATCGAGATTGTATAGTCTCTTTGCGAACTGTTCAACATCAAGAACTGAATTTGTATGTAACATATTATTGAAGATTATAACTGAATTTTCTTCGTTAAGGTGTTTGTTATAACCATTTGAAGCAAAAGCAGTTCGTTCAGTTGGTATCTGATATATGTTCAAATGACCGCCTATCATTGTTCTGAGTGCAAGATAGCCAAGAACTTCGTCCTCAAAGAATACACACATACCGTCACCGAATAGAACAAGTTCCATAAATCTTTCGTCTATGCTTTCGGGAAGGTTTTTCCACTCAAACATAGATATGGAAAGTTCTGTTAATCGGTTGTAATACTGCATGAATGTATAGTTGTTCATTTTAGCACTTTGCCAAAACTCACCATTTTTAACTCTGCCCATTTACTCACCACCTTGTGATATAATAGAGTTTGTTAAATTGTAATTTCCAACTTCACTTGCGTTCACCCAAAAGCGAACACCGTTATTGAAAATATCTTGAATTAATCTGCGGTCATCATTTGGTATATTACCTTTAATTTGACAATTAGCTGTTTTTATATATGTCCATTTGTTTCTTGCGTGTAAATTTGGTTTACCTACATCATTGATTGCATAGCCGTACATTGTAAAATAATCATCAAT
>JAZSKT010000260.1:0-4956 GCA_045534995.1 Candidatus Fimenecus sp. | reverse complement strand
GGCTTGTATGGTTCACGGTGTTGACCCTGACGAGTTTGTTGACGGAATTAACCAATTCCTCAAGGAAAATGCTGATAAATAATTAAAGTAAAAAAATCCTCCTATAAATCATAGGGGGATTTTTAAAAAGTGTGGTGACTAGTATGAAACTTGATAGCAGACTTATGGCAATTGCTGATTTAGTCCGTAACGATAAAATATTTGCAGATATTGGTACAGACCATGCATATCTGCCTGTATATTTAGTTGAAAAAGGAATTATAAAAAAAGCAATTGCTGCCGATTTAAGAGTTGGACCTCTTGAAAACGCTAAAGAGGCTGTTGTTTCATACGGTTATACTGAGCAAATTGAACTCAGGCTTTCTGATGGATTAGACAATTTCAAAGAAAATGAAGTCGAGGAAATTGCAGTTGCAGGTATGGGCGGACTTTTAATTTCTTCATTTATTGAGCGCACTAAATGGCTTAAAAATGAGAATATTCACTTGATTTTACAGCCGATGACTCATATTGAGGAACTTCGAAAAACTCTTTTTGACAACGGTTTTGTAATAGACAGAGAAGTTGTCGCAAAAGATGGCGATAAACTATATATAATATTGAGTGTTTATTTTTATGAAGGACAAACTGCTTATACTGAACTTGATTTAATTGTTGGCAAATTACCATATAATAATGATTCTTTATCTAAAGAATATCTTAACAAGATATATGATAAATATAACAAAAAGCTTATTGCATTAAAGAAAGCGAATAAAGAGTGTTCGGACCTTGAAAAGACAGTAGAGGAGTTAAAAAAATGGCAACAGTAAGAGATGTTTATAATTTTATAGATTCATTTGCACCATTTTCAACACAAGCTGAATGGGATAACTCAGGCTTGCTTGTTGGTGATGAAAAAAAGACTGTAAATAAAATCATATTTGCTCTTGATGTGACATCAGATGTTATTGAACAGGCAAAAAAATGCGGAGCAGACTTAATCATTACTCACCATCCTGTTATTTTTAAGCCTGTTTCAAATGTTTTGAATGATAGTCTCATTTACAAATTGATTGAAAATGGTATTAGCATTATTTGTGCTCATACAAATTATGATAAAGCAATTGATGGCGTAAATGATATTTTATGTAAGACAATTAATGTTAAGGACTATGAAAAAGTCGATGACACATTTCTAAATGTTGCTACACTTGATAATACATACACTACTGACGAATTTGCAAATTACTTAAAAGATAGATTAAATGGTGCAATAAGATATAATAATGCAAAGAAAAATATAAACAAACTTGCAGTTTGCAGTGGTTCAGGAAGTGAGTATCTTGAACTGGCTTTTGAACTTGGTTGCGATGCACTTCTAACTGGCGATGCCTCACATCACTCGTTCCTTGACGCTGATGAAATGGGTGTTGCTTTATTTGCAGCAGGTCATTATGAAACAGAAGTGATAGCAATTAAACCACTTTTAGAAAAAATTGAAAAAGAATTTAAAGTTAATTGTGTTCTTGCTAAGCAGAACACTCCTATAATCACGATTTAAGAGGTTTTATGGCATTAGACGGAATTACATTAGGACTTATCAAAAATGAGCTTAAAGATTATATTATAGGCTCTAAAATCGAAAAAGTGCATCAGCCTTCAAGAAATGAGCTGGTGTTAATTCTTCGCACCCGAAATGGCGGTTACAGATTATATTTATCCTGTGACGGCCAAAGTCCTCGTGTCCATTTAAGCAGATATAACCTTGAAAACCCAAAAGTTCCGCCAATGTTGTGTATGTTACTTCGTAAAAGACTTTGCGGTGCAACATTAACTAATATTTCACAGATTGGTAATGACCGAATTTTAATTTATGAATTCGACGGTACAACTGAAATAGGGGATAAAACAAAATATTATCTTGTATGCGAAATTATGGGACAGAGAAGTAATATTATTCTCTGTGATGCCGACAATAAAATAATTGATGCAGTTAAAAGAATTGACGAGGATAAATCATCTGTAAGAGAAATTTTACCTGGTCTTAAATATGAATTACCACCAATGCAGGAAAAAAGCGATATTATTTCTGATAATGCTGTGGAGATTGTAAGCAACATTCTTTCTCACCCTGAAAAAATGCTGTCAAAAGCGCTTTTAGAGTGTATTGAAGGTATTTCACCTATTGTTGGCAGAGAAATTGCATATAGAACAGTTTTTGGAGATAAACAGGTTGGTATGCTTTCCGATATTGAAAAAGATAGATTGGAAAACGAAGTAAATACTATAAAATCAGAAATTATAAATAATAGTTCATTTTTTATGCTTATTTCTAATGACGGAATTCCTTTTGACTTCTCTTTTACAAATATCCGTCAGTATGGTTCAAATTTTAACAAAAAACAATATGATTCAATTTCCGAACTTCTTGATGATTTTTATTTTGAAAAAGATAAAATTAATCGTACCAAAAGAAAAGCGGCAGATTTATTTAAACTTCTTAATAGCGCTATTGAACGTACATCAAGGAAAATCAATAATAGAAGATTAGAACTCGAGAAAAGTGAAAATCGTGAGCAAATTCGTGTATATGCAGAGTTAATAACCGCAAATCAGTACAGATTAACTGAAAAATCATCTGTTTATCAATTAGAAAATTATTATGATAACAACAATATGATTGATATTCCTGCTAATCCGGCATTAAGTCCTTTGCAGAATGCTCAAAAGTATTTTAAAGAGTACAAAAAGGCTGTAAATGCAGAAAAACTGCTTCATAATTTGATTGACGAAGGTGAACAAGAATTAGTTTATCTTGATTCTGTTCTCGACAATTTATCACGTGCTGATTCAGAGAGAGAAATTTCAGAAATACGCGACGAATTAGAGCAGGGTGGATATTTAAAAATAAAAAAGGGGAATAAGATAAAAAAAGAAAAACCACTTCAACCTCTTGAATTTACGTCAACCGACGGATTCAGAATACTTGTGGGCAGAAATAATATTCAAAATGATGTTTTGACTTTAAAAACGGCAAAGAATTATGATATGTGGTTGCATGTGCAAAAATATGCAGGGTCACATATTGTGATTATTGCAGACAAAAAGGAAATAACAGAAACAGCGATTTTTGAAGCCGCTTGTATTGCAGCATACCACAGTAAAGCAAAGGATTCTTCATCAGTCGCTGTTGATTATACATTGATTAAAAATGTCAAAAAACCAACAGGAGCAAAACCGGGTAAAGTGATATACAACACATATAACACAATATATGTCACACCTGATAAATCACTTGTTGAAAAGCTTATAGTTGAGTAATTAAAAATAACAGAGAGATATTTACCATCTCCCTGTTATTTTTGATTTAGTTAATTTGTTACTAATTTGAACGAAAATTGTAGGGGACGACGACTCGGCGTCCCGTTGTCAGATTATCTGTACACTTGGTTCGGGCTGCCGAGGTCGTCAGCCCCTACGAAATGTGTTCATCAACTTTAATTTTGTTTAATTATATATTTTGTTGTTTAAAGTTCCATTTCTAACTCTAAACATTTCCATTCTTCGCCAAGTACAGTATAGGTTTCTGTCTTTTCCAAAACAACATCTTGAAAACCAACTGCTTTGTAACAGTAGTAAGCAGATTCATTATTTTCAAAAACGCCCAAAGAAACTTTTTTAGCACCATAAATCTCTTTGGCAAGTTTTAATCCTAACCGAAGCATTGCCTTTCCGTATCCCTTGCCACGCTTTGCAGGGTCAACAACTACAAAGCCGAATCTCAGTTCATCAAAGCTTTCTGATGGTCTTCTCATTGTGAAAAATCCTACTATTTCATCATCTTCAATAGCAGTAAAAGCCATAAGATTTTCAACAAAACTGAACCGCTTTTTGCTTATGGGATACTTACCCATAACTCCTGCAGACCATTTGTAAAAGGATATTTTATCTTTACTCCAAGAAAGTATTGTATCTGCATCATTTTTATTGTAAGGTCTTAATCTTAACATTAGTATCCCTCCCTAAATTAGAATGTCAATTACTGTAACGGAATTAATATAATATGTTTTTCGCCTTTGAAATCACCGATTATCTTTCCACTGTTTTTTAGCATTATTTTTATAGTAGCTTCGTTTGTTTTCAACGGAAACAACTTGATTTCGTTATATCCATGTTCCTTGCATTTTTTTAATAATTCTTTAAACAGAATATCTCCATAACCCTTTCCACGATATTCCTTTGAAATACCGTATCCGAGGTTTCCTGCACCAATGACAGTTTCTAAATATTCAGATGATGAGTGTCTTACTCTGCCATATCCCACAGGAACATTGTCAATATACAAAATATATGTAGTATATGGTATCCAATCTTTTGGCAGACCTACACATCGGGAATGATTATCTACTTCTTGTAACCATTTTTTATATTTCTCATAGGATAAGTTATATGCAGGATTCGTAAACCCGTTCTCTACATCAAGAATACCTTGCAACATCTCGTATTCTTGTTCTGCCATATTAACATTTAATTGTTTTAATTCTACTATCATTATTGTCACCTTAGCGTTCTGACTTTAACAACGCATAATAACAAGCATCACAGATTCCCTGATTATTCCAATCAGAACTATGCAAAGTTCCTTCATATTTCATACCACACTTCTGCATTACTTTTCCTGAATTCGGATTTCTTGGGTCGTGTCTTGATTCAATACGATTTACATCTACTACATCAAATAAAAAGTCCATAACTGCTTTAAGTGCTTCTGATGTAATTCCCTGATGCCACCAAGTTCTACCGATACAATATCCGATATGCATCATAGAAACTTCTTCGTTCATATGTACTACAGCAATATCACCAATAGGCTCACCACAATTTTCTTTTAATACAATAGCCCAATGATAATAATTATCGTTAGAATATTCTTTTAACCATTCATCTATAATGCTTTGGCTTACCGCCTCGCTA
>JAZSKT010000212.1:0-1818 GCA_045534995.1 Candidatus Fimenecus sp. | reverse complement strand
TTCAACATAATCAATTTCAGGATTTACTGCCAAAGCAACGTTTGAAGAAAGAGTCCATGGAGTAGTTGTCCAAACAAGAATCTTAGAATTAAGTTCTTCAATAGGAAGTTTGAAGAAAACTGAGTTATGAGTCATCATCTTATATGAACCTGTCATTTCATGTTCAGAAAGTGATGTACCACAACGAGGACACCAAGGCATTGGCTTATACTCACGCTGAATCCAACCGTGATTATCGCATTCCTTTAAGAAATGCCAGATACCCTGAATGTTAAGGTCTGTATTTGTGTAGTATGAGTTGTCCCAGTCCATCCACATACCAAGTCTCTTTGACTGTTCTGTGATGATACCTGAGAAATGTTTAACACGGTCAACGCACTGACGTGTAAACTTGTCCATACCATAATTTTCAATATCCTTCTTTGTTTTGAAACCGAGCTGTTTTTCAACTTCAACTTCAACCCAAAGTCCCTGAGAGTCAAAACCGTTCTGACGACGGCAATCGTAACCTCTCATTGACTTATAACGGATAAAAATGTCCTTTGTACTTCTACCCCAAGCGTGGTGAATACCCATTGGGTTATTCGCTGTGATAGGACCGTCAAGGAAACGGAACATTTTCTTACCCTTATTTTTTTCAACAAGTTTTTCGTAATATTTCTCTTTATCCCAGAGCTCCATAACCTGATGCTCAAGGTCAACAAAGAGATTTTTCTCGTCTGCCACTATATTGTCCACCTTTCAAGTGATAATATCCTAATTTAACAGAATATATTATACACTAATAGGATTAAATTTCAAGTGATTTACAGAAAAATCTCAATAATTATATTTATTTATTCAGGTATTTATATTTATTTTTTTAAGTATTTTTCTTTTGTGGCAAGACCACCACGAATATGTCTTTCTTCTTTGTTAATATCAAGTACTTTTCTTACTTCTTTATAAAGACTTGGATTTACTCTTGATAATCTTTTTGAAACATCCATATGTACCGTACTTTTACTTACACCAAACACTTTTGCAGTTGCCCTTACGGTTGAATTATTCTCAACAATATACTCACCTAACAATAACGCTCTTTTATCAACTAAGTCATTCAAAACAAACCCTCCTATTCTGTCATAAATAAATATGAATAAAAGGATTTGATTATTACTTGAAATAATTCTGTTATATGATAAAATGTTCAAGAAAGGTTTGATAAAAATGACAAAAATTATGTTTGTATGTCACGGGAATATCTGTCGTTCGACTATGGCGGAATTTGTGATGAAAGATATTGTGAAAAGGAATGGAATGGAAAATGATTTTGCAATCTGTTCAAGTGCCACAAGTACGGAAGAAATCGGTAGTGACACTCATTGGGGCACAAAGAAGATACTTGATGAAATGGGTATTCCATACACTAAAAGACAGGCTGTACAGCTAAAAAAATCCGACTATGAAAAATATGATTTCATAATTGGAATGGATAGTGCAAATATGAGAAATATTAATCGCATTATCGGATATGACAAAGATAATAAGTTACACAAATTATTATCCTTTGCTCATATAGACAGGGATGTTGCTGACCCATGATACACAAGAAATTTCAGGACAACATATAACGATGTTTTACTTGGATGCACAAAATTATTTGAATACGTAAAAAAGCAGGCATAAAGCCTGCTTTTACTATTTACTTGTCATATCCTAATTTTGCGAGAATTTCAGGGTCACAAGTATCTGCAACGGGGCCGATTTCAGCCCACAGTTTGTCTGCTTTCTCTTTCCATTCTGCAAATTTCTCATACTGTGCAGGATAATTGTCAT
>JAZSKT010000075.1:0-5224 GCA_045534995.1 Candidatus Fimenecus sp. | reverse complement strand
TTGACAATTCCTATTACTTTTTTTTCCTTGCAAAGTTCAATCAATCTACGGTCGGCATCATTTAATTCACGACTACCGTCAAAAACCGCAAGAACGAGTTCCGCATTCTGTAATTTTTTTACTGCTCGGTCAACGCCAATGCTTTCAACAACATCTTCTGTTTCACGAACACCTGCTGTATCAGCAAGACGAAGTGTAATTCCGCCAACATTTACCGTATCTTCAACAATATCTCGCGTTGTACCTGCGATTTCTGTCACAATAGACTTTTCTGTACCTGACAGAAGATTCATAAGTGTTGATTTACCAACATTTGGACACCCCACAATAGCGGTATCAACACCTTCCATTATAATCTGTCCCTTATCAAAGTCATTTATGAGTTTTTCAAGGTTTATAATACTCTCATTTATATGTTCTTTTAATTTATTGTCTGATAAATCCTCAATCTCTTCATATGGATAATCAACCCAAGCAGAGAGAAGTGCCATATCATAAACAAGTTTATCGTTGATTTTTTTGATTTCTTTAAAAAGTCTGCCCTCAAGCACACCAAGAGCAATTTTTTCTGCCTGTTCTCCTTGTGCAGAAATAATATTCATAACAGATTCTGCACTTGTCAGGTCCATTTTACCATTTAAAAATGCTCTTTTTGTGAACTCACCGGGTTCAGCAGGTACAGCACCTGCATCATATACAGATTTCAAGACTTTATCTGTAACAAAAAGTCCACCGTGACAGGAGATTTCAACAACGTCCTCACCTGTATAGCTTTTTGGTGCACGAAAAACAAGTGCAACCACATTGTCTATATTTCCTTTTTCGTCAAAAGCTTTTCCGTAAAGTGCTGAATATCCTGGAATATCCTCTAATTTTTTACCATTGAATGAAGAAAAAACCTTATCAGCAACGCTTATAGCATTTTCTCCCGAGATTCGGATGACACCAATTCCGCCTAGCGCTCTACCTGTTGAAATTGCAGCAATTGTGCTCATTTTTCTTCACCAACTTTCTGTTTTCTCAATTCTTTAAAGAAACCTGAAAGTATTTCAGAACATTCTTCACCCATAATTCCACCTTCATAACTTGGCTTATGAGTGAAATTCATATCAAAAAGCTGTGCTGCCGAAACGACAGCACCATTTTTTTCGTCTTTTGCTCCGAAATATACATTTCTTATTCTTGAATTTATAATTGCTCCTGCGCACATGGGACAAGGCTCGAGGGTGACATACATATCACATTTCCACAAACGCCAGCCACCAAGTTTCTGACAAGCATTATTTATTGCTTCGATTTCAGCGTGGTGCAAAGCATTTTTCACAACCTCTCTGCGATTTCTGCCTTCGCCCACAATTTCACCGTCGCAGACCACAATTGCACCAACAGGCACTTCGCCTTCCTCTGCAGATTTCTTTGCAAGAGAAAGAGCATATTCCATAAATTCAATCTTTTCCATAACTAAAATTTAATATTACTCAATACAACCAAAACCAACAATATTATTGCAACTATTGCAGGTCCGTTTTTCAAAAATGCAGAAAATTTTTCTTCACTTGTCAACAGAGTTTCTCCCTCTGACAAATCTACTTTATATTTCAATTTTACAAACTTTATTGTTCCAATCAGACCAATTATAATAAATCCCAATATCATTATCGCAGTAACTATAATGGATGGTGTTTCTCCAAAATTATCGTTTACACTCACCACAATAACAGAATACAGGTTATTTATAAAATGCAATACAATACACGGCCATAAACTTCCTGTGGCAACCACAAGAAAACCTAAAAGCAAACCACCAATAATAGTATACGGAATCTGCACCATATTACCATGCATGCAAGCAAACAATCCTGCTGATGCAATAATTGCAAATACGTCACCGTATTTTCTGAGTGGTTGCATTACAATTCCTCTGATTATCGTTTCTTCAATTATTGCAGGGACAACAGCAATACTTAAAACACCCAAAAGAGTTTCTTTTACTCCATAAAGAGTAATTCCGCTGATATTTGATGTAAATTCTATTCCCAGCATTCCTTGTATAAATAAAGAAATGTAATTGATTGCAATAGCGCTTATTATCATAACCGGCAAAAACATCATAACAAGATATTTTGACGCCTTTTTATTAAATGTTGTACCAAATGGTAAACCAACAACAGAAAGTTTTTCTTTTTTTATTGCCAAATGTGCAAATAGGAAAGGTGCGACGATTGTAAAAATTGAAAGAATAATGTCAAATGCCAATGATGGTAATGATTCGTTATAAATCTTGCTTATAGATGGAAATACCCATGAAGTAAATACTATCAGAAAAGATATTCCATAAGAAATAAGAACATACCATATCACTGCAAAAAAGCATTTATTGCTTATTTTCTTTATTTCTTGTTTATCCCGTTCTTTTTGAACATTTTTCAAATATTGTTCGTTAAACATCCCCGCACCATTTCCGTAAGGAGATGGTGTCCATCCGCCAAACTGACCTGATTGATTAAAATTATTATTCATTCCTTAACACCTTTAGTCAGTTTCTTTTTTTGATACATAACCGCCTAAAACGGTTATTGCTGTTTTTCTGTTTTCTTCTAATTTAATATTTGTTTCACCATAAAGCTCAAGCTGTACTTTTTGTGCAACAAGAGGATAGTCAACAACCCAAATCCATGCAGTTGACCTTGAATTATAGCCATATCTTGCATCTGGAGTAGGCATTGTTATTTCTGAAATATTAAAAGTTGCCCATCCGTCTGTAACAGCTTTTGCCGCATAACTTAATATGGCTTTACGACTAATATTTGTTCTTATGTTTGCAAGAATAACATCTGCAACAGCATTAATTTCCGAAAGAGTTGCACTTTTACATCTTTTGATAAGGGCACTAATAACCTGTCTTTGACGAGCAACTCGGCTTACGTCACCATCTGCATCTGAATATCTTACTCGGCTGAATCTTAACGCCTGTTCACCAGTTAAGAGAGCTCCATTTCCGCTTGGGAAACCGTTTCCGAAATAATTTGCAATATATTGTGGAACATCAACCTTTACACCGCCGAGTACATTAATAACATGCACAAAAGAGTCAAAGTCAACCATTACATATCCGTCAATCTTGATTTTATAATCATTTTCAATGGTTTGAACAAGATATCCGGGACCACCGTTGGCACAAGCAGCATTAAGCTTTGCGTATCTGTCAAACTGGTCCATATATGTGTAACTATCACGCATAAATGATACAAGTTTTATAGTTCCTTTTGTAGGATTAATGGATACGAGCATCATTACGTCAGTATTTCCCTTGTCCGTAACGTTTGCTCTGTTGGGGTCGGTTGATGAAGCATCGCTACCAACAAGAAGCACATTGATAACTTCTTTCTGATGCATTTTTTCTCCACCATTAATTGCCCAATTTTTTAGGATTTCTTTAAAATCTCTTCCTATTGCATCATCAATTTCGCCAAAATCCAAACTATCATCTTCTGCTTCAATAAATTCCTGATTTGGATTTATGGTTGTGTTTTCATCATCAATGTTAATCAAACTGAATTTGTGTCCCACAAAACCTGCAACACCAATTACCAAAGCAAGAAAAATAATAAAAATTGGAAGAAAGAATATTAACACTTTTTTCTTTTTCTTCTTTTCTTGTTGATTTTCCGTAACTTCGTCTAACTTTTTCTCGTTGTAATCATCCATAAATATCTTTCCTTTCACAAACAGAAAAAATTATTCTTCGTTTTTACCCTCTACCTCAGTGTTTTCGTTATCCTCAACTTCTTCATCTTCTTCGTGTGCAGCAAGAGAAATTGTAACAACCTTTTCGCCTTCTTTTGTCTTCATAAGGATAACACCCTTTGAAGGTCTGTTGCATTCACGAACCTGCTCTGCAGGAAGACGGATAATAATACCGTCGGAAGAAATCATAATAATATCCTGTGTTTCATCTACCATTTCGATAGCACAAACTTCACCATACTGTTCAGTATGATAGTTTGTAAGACCTTTACCGCCACGATTTTGAACACGATAATTTGAAACATCACTTCGTCTGCCGTAACCTTTTTCGCTGATTGTAAGAACTTTACCTTCGTCACCGAAAATAACCATACCTACAACTTCGTCACCATCACCGAGAGTAATAGCACGAACACCACGAGCAGTTCTGCCGATAGCTCGAGCATCATTTTCCTTGAAACAGATGCTCATACCCTTACGAGTAGCAACCATAAGATTTTGTTCACCGTCAGTAAGTTTAACCCAACGAAGTTCATCACCCTCATCAAGATTGATTGCGATAATACCACTCTTACGGATATTTTTATATGCATCAAGTTCTGTTCTCTTGATAATACCATTCTTTGTTGCCATACAAAGGAAGTATTTATCTTCACCAAAATCAGGTACACGAAGCATTGCTGTAACCTTTTCGTCAGCAGTAATCGGAAGAATATTAACAATATTCATACCTTTACCGGTTCTGCTACCTTCAGGAATTTCGTAACCCTTAAGTCTATACATCTTACCTGCTGATGTGAAGAACAGAATATAATCGTGTGATGAACAGATAAACATACTTTCGGCATAGTCTTCTTCACGTCGGCTCATACCCTTGATACCCTTACCACCACGACGCTGTACCTGATAAGTTTCAACAGGCTGACGTTTGATGTAACCCATCTTTGTAAGAGTAAATACGCAATCTTCTTCAGCAATAAGGTCTTCAATATCAACTTCACCAAGAACATTTGAAATTTCTGTTCTTCTTTCATCACCGAATTTTTTGCCGATTACAGAAAGTTCATCCTTAAGAATTTCTTTAACTTTTGTTTCAGAACCAAGAATTTCAAGATATTCTGCGATTTTAGTTCTCAATTCATCGCGTTCAGAAATGATTTTATTGATTTCAAGACCTGCTAACTGACCTAATTGGAAATTAACAATAGCCGTTGCCTGTGGGTCATCAAAATCAAATTTTTCCATAATTGCCGCTTTTGCTTCGGGCTTACCACCCTTACAAGCACGAATTGTTGCAATAATTTCGTCAACAATATCAATAGCACGAGCAAGACCTTCTAAAATATGCTCTCTTGCCTGAGCTTTGTTAAGGTCATACTGTGTTCTTCTTGTGATAATTTCACACTGGAACTTGATATATTCTTCAATAATCTGCTTAAGAGTGAGAATTTTTGGCTCACCATTTACGAGAGCGAGC
>JAZSKT010000163.1:0-5194 GCA_045534995.1 Candidatus Fimenecus sp. | reverse complement strand
CTCCGACTTCAGGTCGTCGACGACGACCCCTACGGATTTTATCCAAACAAATTCAAATTTTTCCTATAAAGCAAAAAACAGCACCCACATTTGTGAGTGCTGAAATTTTTGAAATATTTCCCGGTCGGGCAAGATCATCTCTTGCTGAACTGAGGTGCACGTCGAGCGCCTTTGTGACCGTATTTTTTTTCTTCCTTCATTCTTGGGTCTCTTGTTAAGAAACCTGCCTTCTTGAGAGCTGGACGAAGGTTTGCATCGTACTCAAGAAGAGCACGTGAAAGACCGTGACGGATAGCACCAGCCTGACCTGTAACGCCACCACCATTTACACGGCATACGATATCGAACTTATCAGCTGTTCCTGTAAGAGCAAGAGGCTGACGAACGATGAGTTTAAGTGTTTCAAGACCGAAATAATCGTCGATTTCTCTGTCGTTAATGATGATTTTGCCTGTACCTGCATAAACACGTACACGAGCTACTGATTTCTTTCTTCTACCTGTACCGTAGAAAAATGGACTTGTTTCGTACATTTAAATAGCCTCCCTTTCTTAGAATTCTCTTGTTTCTGGCTTCTGTGCAGCATGCTTATGCTCTGCACCACGGTAAACACGAAGACGTGTAAGAGCCTCACGGCCGATTACTGTATCAGGAATCATACCCTTTACAGCCTTTGTTACTGCGAACTCTGGCTTTGTCTTCATAAGAGTCTTATACTTAACTTCTTTCATGTTACCAACATAGCCTGTGTGATGATAGTACATTTTCTGTTCAAGCTTGTTACCTGTAAGAACAACCTTCTCTGCATTGATGATGATTACGTGGTCACCACAGTCAGCATGAGGAGTGAATGTTGGCTTGTGCTTACCTCTAAGAAGAACAGCAGCTTCAGCAGCAACGCTACCGAGAGTTTTACCAGCTGCGTCAAGCACATACCAGTTACGGGTAATATCGCCCTTTTTTGGCATATAAGTTGACATAGAACTTACCTCCGAATAATATTTTTTATTGCTCGAAGATTATAACAAAGGAAAAAGGGAATGTCAACACAAATTTCCAAAAATTTAACGAGAATAATATAAATCTCTGTTTTTCTCTTGTTTTCTCATTTTTTCATATGTTTTTCTTTTTTATTATTTTTAAAAAAATTTATTTACTTTTTCACAAAAACATACTACAATATTTGTAATCTTTCACAAAGGAGTTGAATTGTGTGCAAAAGCTACTAAGCCTTATCCGTGCAGGTGTTGACAAATACAATATGATTGAAGATGGCGACAAGATTGCCGTCTGTGTTTCTGGCGGAAAGGACAGCGTTGTTATGCTTTTGTGCCTGATTAATCTTAAAATCTTTTATCCCAAAAAATTCGACCTTTGTGCCATTACTCTTGACCCGCAGTTTTACGGAGAGTGTGCTGATTACTCCCTGATTGAAGAAATTTGCGAGAAAAATGATATTCCGTACATAATTAAGAGAACTGATTTATATCACATTATTTTTGAAGAAAGAAAAGAAAGTAATCCTTGCAGTTTATGTGCGAGAATGCGTCGCGGACTTTTACACGACACAGCAAAGGAACTCGGATGCAACAAAATAGCCTTAGGACATCACCTTGACGATGCTGCCGAGACATTTGTTATGAATTTATTCGGTAACGGCAGAGCTGAATGCTTCTCCCCTGTTTCATATCTGTCACGAAAAAACCTGTATATGATAAGACCAATGGTTTTTGCATATGAAACGGACATTACAAGAGTTGCAAACAAAGAAAATGTGCCGATAGTTGAAAGTCGTTGCCCTGCTGATGAAAAGACAAACCGTGAGGACACTAAAAACCTGCTTCGCGACCTTGAAAAACGATACCCTGCTCTACGTCAGAAGATTATCGGCGGTATGCAACGAGGAAATATCAGTAATTGGGGAATAGAATAAATGCAAAGTGTATAGTGCAAACATACACTATTCCTTTGACTTTGGTTTGTTTGTATGGTAAAATGAGTAGAATACTATTTTGATTTCTATTTGGAGATGATATATATGAAATATGTTGTAGTATTATATGACGGAATGGCTGACTATCCCGTTCCGCAGTTTGACGGCAAAACACCCATGATGATGGCCAAAAAGCCAAATTTTGACGGTCTTGCAAAAAAAGGTACAGTCGGTCTTGTTAAGACTGTTCCTGACGGAATGAAACCGGGTAGTGACGTTGCTAATATGAGCGTTATGGGCTTTGACCCATCAATTTACTATACAGGAAGAAGTCCACTTGAAGCTGCAAGTATCGGTGTTGACCTCAAAGATACAGATGTTACACTTCGTTGTAATATTGTTACTCTTTCTGACGAAGAAAACTATGCTGACAAAACTATGGTTGACTACTGTGCAGACGATATTTCAACTGCTGAAGCAGAAAAGATTATTGAAACTGTTGAGGCTCATTTCGGCAATGACCTTTACAAGTTTTACAGTGGTGTAAGTTATCGTCACTGTCTTGTATGGAATAACGGTACAACTGACCTTGGCAATATGACACCACCACACGATATTTCGGGCAGAGTTGTTGGTGAATACCTCTCAACAAGTGAAAATGCAAAAGACCTTATCAGAATGATGAAAGAAAGTTATGATTTACTTAAAGACCATCCTGTAAACCTTGAAAGAATCAAGAACGGCAAGCGTCCTGCTAACTCAATTTGGCTTTGGGGCGAAGGCAAAAAGCCTGCACTTTCACCATTCGAAGAACTTTACGGAATTAAAGGTTCTGTTATTTCAGCTGTTGACCTTCTTAAAGGTATCGGCAAATGTGCTAAAATGGAAACACCTGATGTAGAAGGTGCAACAGGATATATTGATACTAACTTTGTAGGTAAAGCAGAAGCTGCTGTTGAGGCACTTAAAAATGGTTGTGACTATGCTTACATTCATATTGAAGCTCCCGACGAATGTGGTCACAGACGAGAGGCTGAAAATAAAGTTCGTGCAATTGAGATTATCGACGAACAAGTACTTCCTATTCTCTTTGATGGTCTTAAAGATTATGATGATTACAAAATTATGATTCTTCCTGACCATCCTACACCAATCGTTACTGCAACTCACGCTTCTGACCCTGTTCCATTTATGATTTATCACAAGAATAATGAAATTCAAGGTGTTGATACTATCAATGAAGAAACTGCAAAAGCAACAGGTCTTTTCGTAGAAAGTGGCGTTGCACTTATGAAGAAATTTTTGGAGGACTGATTAAAATGAGTTATAAAATAGAAACTAATTGCGTTCAGGGTGCTTACAGACCAAAGAACGGTGAACCAAGAGTACTCCCTATTTCACAGAGTACAACATTCAAATACGATACAAGTGAGGCTATGGCAAAGCTTTTTGACCTTGAGCCAGGACACATGTACACTCGTAGTCCTAACCCTACAAGCGATATGGTTGCACAGAAAATCACAATGCTTGAGGGCGGTGTTGCAGGTGTTCTTACATCTTCAGGTCAGGCTGCAAACTTCTTCTCACTCATCAATATTATGGGTGCAGGTGACCATTTTGTTTCTGCTGCTACAATTTACGGCGGAACATTCAACCTTTTTAATGTTACGATGAGAAAACTTGGCATTGATGTAACATTCGTTGACCCGAATGCAAGTGAAGAAGAAATTCAGGCTTGTTTTAAGCCAAATACAAAGGCACTTTTCGGTGAAACAATCTCGAATCCATCTCTTGATATTCTTGATATTGAGAAATTCGCAAAGATTGCTCATGCAAACGGTGTGCCTCTTATTATCGATAACACATTCCCTACTCCAATTAATTGTAGACCATTTGAATTTGGTGCTGACATTGTTACACATTCCACAACAAAGTATATGGAAGGTCACGCAAACATTATCGGCGGTGCAGTTATTGACAGCGGTAACTTTGACTGGGAACAGAATGACAAATTCCCCGGACTTACACAACCTGATGAAAGTTATCACGGTGCTGTTTATACAAAAGATTTCGGTAAAGCAGGTTATATTACAAAAATCGTTGCACAACTTCTTCGTGACTACGGTTCAACTCCCGCTCCACAGAACTCATATTACCTTAATTTAGGTCTTGAAACTCTCCATCTTCGTATGGAAAGACATTGCAGTAATGCTCTTGCAGTTGCAAAGTATCTTGAAGCTAACGACAAAATTTCTTGGGTTAACTACCCTGCTCTTCCGGGCAACAAGTATTACGACCTTGTTCAGAAATATATGCCAAAAGGCACTTGTGGTGTTGTTTCATTCGGCGTTAAGGGTGGCAGAGATGCAGCAGAAAAGTTTATGAACTCACTTAAACTTGCAGCAGTTGTTACTCATGTTGCAGATGCAAGAACTTGTGTGCTCCACCCAGCATCTTCAACTCACAGACAGCTCAGTGACCAGGAACTTGTTGAATGTGGTGTATCACCTGACCTTATCAGATTCTCAGTTGGTATTGAGAATGTTGAGGATATCATCGCAGATATTGAACAAGCACTTGAAAATATATAAAAGCAAAAATTAAAGGGACGATTTATCGTCCCTTATTTTTATTCTTCTACAAAACGCCAATCATTTGCATGTATACCAGAATTGTCCTTATTAATGAAAATATCAATAAAATCATCATCGTCAATTGAAACAATGTGTTCAACACCATCATAAGTAAAAGCATATTTTTTCGAAGTGATTTCTGCACCAAAGAATATATTTACGTTGGCACCATTATCATACATTGAATATAAACCAATTTCTGAAATTTTGGCACCTGTTCCGCCAACAAAATTCATTCTGCTCTTGAATAATTTATTTTGTTCAAAAAATACCATATATACTTTTTCGTTATTGTGATAAAGATATGCTGTATAATCACCTTTTACTGCAAATTTGCTACAGGGGTATTGAAATATATATTCTGCGTCAAATACATCACGAACTGTAGCTTTAATAGAAAAGTCATCATTGGCAGATATTGAATTTGTATATTCATATATCGGATAAGACACAAAAACACCAACTAATAAAAACAACGCAAGAATAAGTGCTAACATTTTTTTTGATTTAGATTTTTTTAAGGACTTTACAATTATTTCATTTGATGCAGTTGAGATTTTATCTTCACTGATTTTTTCACCGTTAAGTATCTCAGTAACCGAAACACCCAGTTCTTCTGCAAGAGGTA
>JAZSKT010000111.1:0-23338 GCA_045534995.1 Candidatus Fimenecus sp. | reverse complement strand
ATGGAGCAATGCTGATAAGCATCAATGGCATATATAAGGTGTGCAACCGTTAATACAAGACATACAGCCACAACAGCAATTAAAATATTCAAATATGTCTTTTGTTTCATATTCGTCACCTTACATATACATAATTATACCGGCATACAAGACAACCAATCCAACAACAATTGCCATTAAGACAAATGCAATAATAGAAGAAATAATAAGATTTGATTTAATGTCTTTAATTTCATCTTTGCTATGAGTGTCAGGATTTAATTTGTTATTGCGTTTTGCTTGACGAAATTTTACAACATTTGATATCCACCATATAACTGCTATAATCGGAATTACAAAAAACATTGCTATAATTGCATAAATCATAATTATAAACTCCTTTCCGTTTGCTTATATTTTCATTATAATTTAGTATAAATTAAGTGTCAAGGATAGAGTGAATTTTAATATAACATTTTGTATTCGTAGGGGACGATGCCTACATCGTTCTGTGTGGTTTTATATAATAATTTATTCGGACGGATGAAGCGCAACCGCCCCTACTTAACGGGCTTTCGAATCCACCCCTTTTCTTTAGTACAAGCAAAAAAATAAGAGTCTTCCAAAAGGAAAACTCTTATTTTTGGTGGGCAGGGGTGGATTCGAACCACCGAAGTCGTCGACGGCAGATTTACAGTCTGCTCCCTTTGGCCACTCGGGAACCTACCCATATTAAGTTACAAAAAAATGGAGCTGGTGGACGGACTCGAACCCCCGACCTGCTGATTACAAATCAGCTGCTCTACCAACTGAGCTACACCAGCGTCTCAACGCTTGAACATAATACCATATCGAAATGGAATAGTCAAGTGTTTTTTAAAACTTTTTTTAAATTTTTGACAAAATTTTTATTATGTTGATTTTCATCTATTGGTATATTAAAATATAACCAAAGGATGGCGAATGAAGTGAAAGACAAATCAAGAATGATTTATGGAATAATTTTTGTTGTAATACTAATAGCGGAAATTTATATCGCCTTATTTGTGAGGGATAGGTTTATCCGTCCTTATGTTGGTGATATGCTTGTAACACTGCTGATAGGTTGTTTTTTGCGTGTTTTTATTCTTGATAAACTAAGATTGATGCCGGTTTATGTTTTCTTATTTGCTTGTCTTGTGGAAATCGGTCAATATTTTGATTTCGTAGAATTATTAGGCTTTGCTGACAATAAATTTTTGTCAATTATATTAGGTAGGTCATTTGCAATTGCCGATATAATTTGTTATGCAATAGGTTGTTTGGCATTTGCGGCCCTTGACTATGTTGTTAAGAAGAAAAAAAGAGGTGTACTATGAAAATATCTACTGAAATAGACTCAATCGCATTACATATTGGTGAAGAAAAGGCAGTTGAACTTGTGGCAAAAGCAGGGTTTGATGCCTGGGACTTTTCCTTGTTTCAGATGTGTGAAAACAGAAAAGGCATTTTAGTTCCTACAAATCATCCCACAGCACAGGATAATTATCTTGCATTTGCACGAAAACTTAAGCAAATCGGTCTTGATAACGGAATTGTGTGTAATCAGGGACATGCACCGTTTCCATCATCACCAAAAAGCAGTTATTACCTTAAACGAGCAATTGAGTGTGTTGCGGAGGCAGGCGGGAATATCTGTATAATTCATCCTATGAATAACGGCACTCCCGAAGAAAATGCAGAAATGTATTTTGAACTGTTGCCATTTGCAAAGGACCATAATGTGAAAATTGCAACGGAAAATATGTGGAATTGGAGCAGGTGGAAAAGACACTCAACGTTTGCAGCCTGTGCAACTCCTGAAAGCTTCAATGCTCATCTTGATACAGTAAATGACGATTATTTTGTTGCTTGTCTTGATATAGGTCACGCAGAAATGAAAGGCAGCAACACAACGGCGGTTGAAATGATAAAAGCTCTCGGCAAAAGACTCAAGGCATTGCACATCCACGATAACGATAAACTTCACGATTCACATCAGATTCCGTTTTCAATGGATATTGATTTTACAGCTGTTGTAAAGGCGTTAAAGGAAATAGAGTATGACGGATATTTTACTCTTGAAGCAAGTAGTTATGTTGAAGAATGTGATATTTCGCAGGTCGAATCACGAGTAAAAGATTTATATAATTCAGTAAAAAGATTATCAGATATGTTTTAATGCAAATCATAATTTGTCGGGGTGATATGAAATTAAAATAGGAATGGAAACCTTGTAGGGGCTGACGACTCGGCAGCCCGAACTAAGTATACAGACAAACCAACAGTGGGACGCCGAGGTCGTCGTCCCCTACAAAACCTAATTGGTTTTATTTTATAATCGCAACGCAGTTCCTTTGTTTTTCATTTTCCACTTTCAACTTTACACTTACCCCTATAAACTCCAATTTATAGTTTTAAATAAAAAGGACTTGGATTTTCTCCAAGTCCTAAATTTTTTTATCCTAATGAATCTTTTTTGTTTGTAACTACTGTCGCATCATAACAACTGAACTTTTCATCAACATTCTTCGGCAATGTCTTTTGTGTCAAAAGGCTTACGATTGGTACGAGAATAAGTCCGCCAACCATTGCGAATACACCTGAATAAAGTGAGTTCGCAAACACAAAGCTGAAAATCGGTGTTTTAGGGGTGAAAAGACCGATGCTGATTAAAAGTTGAATTATTTCAAGTCCTGTGCCGAAAATGAAACTTACAACAACAGCTGTTTTTGTGGTCTATTTCCAGTATAAACCATAAAGAAAAGGAGCAAGGAATGCACCTGCCAAAGCACCCCAGGAAACACCCATCATCTGTGCAATAAATACTGACTTTGACCAGATTGAATCTTTAAGAATTGCAATAACTGCTGAAATTGCAATAAAGAATACAATGAAAATACGAAGAATTAAAATGCTCTTTTTGTCGTCAACTTTTGATTTTTTCTCAAGTTTCGGTTTGATAACATCAAGTGTAAGTGTTGATGATGATGTGAGAACAAGTGATGAGAGAGTTGACATTGATGCGGAAAGCACAAGCACGATAACGAGTGCTACAATAACAGGTGCTAAATCCGAAAGAATTGTAGGAACAACCTTGTCAAACATAACTGCGCCTGTTTCAGAAATAAATCCGCCTGCAACCATTTCATCTTTATAAAGTCTGCCAAAACCACCGAGGAAATAGCATCCGCCCGCAACGATAATTGCAAAAGCAGTTGAGATTATTGTACCTTTTTTAATTGAGCCTTCATCCTTGATAGAGTAGAATTTACCAATCATCTGTGGTAATCCCCAAGTGCCTAAAGATGTAAGCATAACGACAAACAAAAGGAAAATAGGGTTTGGTCCAAACATAGAAGTAAATTCAGAACCTGCTTGTTCACCAAGAGATGCTACAGCCTGTGTGAAACCACCGTTTTTCATAAGAACTGCAACAATTACTGCAACAATTCCCACAAGCATTATGATACCTTGAATAAAGTCGTTGATTGCAGTTGCCATATATCCGCCGAAAATAACATAAAGACCTGTAAGCACTGCCATTACGAGAACTACTGCCCAGTAGGGGACAGAAAATACATTATTAAAGAGAGAAGAAAGTCCGTTGTAAAGTGAAGCAGTATATGGAATAAGGAAAATAAATACTATAACTGAGGCAACAACCTTAAGTGCCTTTGAATCATATCTCTTTTCAAAGAAATCAGGCATTGTTTTTGAGTCAAGGTGCTGTGTCATAACTCTTGTTCGTCTGCCGAGAACAGTCCAGGCAAGAAGTGAGCCGATGAATGCGTTACCAAGACCAATCCATGTAGAAGCAAGACCGAAATTCCAACCAAACTGACCTGCATAGCCAACAAAGATAACAGCAGAGAAGTAAGAAGTACCAAAAGCAAAGGCTGTAAGCCAAGGGCCGACACTTCTGCCACCTAAAACGAAGCCGTCAACATTAGTAGAGTGTTTTCTACAATAAAAACCTACACCTATCATAAGTGCGAAGAAACAAATAAGCATTGGAATACTAATCATCATTGTGGTTGTCATAAAAAATCACTCCTTTTTAATTAAATATTTGCTTGACAAACGCTATGAAAAGTGGTATATTTGCTTTAATGCTTTAAAGTTTAGCACTTTAAAGTAAATATGTCAATAGAAAATTTAAAAAATTATTTTTTGTCAGTTCTTATTGATTTTTGCACGATGTTGCAGTAAAATACTAAAATATTGTAATTTTGGAGAAATATTATGACAATCGTACACTTACTTGAAAAAAATGCTCGTGAATTTCCTAATGATATTGCGTTAGTTGAGATTAACCCGGAGCAACCGGAAACAAGAAGAATTACATGGAGTGAATTTGAACTTGTTGAACCAACAAACAGACGCCATTATCGTCGTGAAATCACTTGGAGCGTATTTGAAGAAAAAGCAAACCGATTTGCAAATATGCTTACACAGAATGGTATCGGAAAAGGTAATAAGGTTGCAATCCTTTTAATGAATTGCATTGATTGGTTGCCTATTTATTTTGGTATTCTTAAAACTGGTGCCTTGGTAGTGCCTCTTAATTTCCGATATTCATCAGATGAAATTGAGTATTGTCTTGATTTGGCAGAGGCTGATGTTCTCGTTTTCGGTAACGAATTCGTGGGACGAGTTGAGGCAGTAGCAGATAAAATCAGTAAGAAATGCAAACTCGTTTACTTTGGGGGAAGCTGTCCTGCATTTGCAGACGACTATAATGAGCTCGTTTCTGAATGTTCAAGCTCTTTCCACGGATGCTGGTTAGAGGAATCAGATGACGCTGCAATTTACTTCTCATCAGGTACAACAGGCTTTCCAAAGGCAATTTTACATAATCACGAAAGCCTTATTCACTCTTGCCGTTGTGAACAGGCTCATCACGGACAGACAAAGGACGACTGTTTCCTTTGTATTCCACCACTCTATCACACAGGTGCGAAGATGCATTGGTTCGGAAGTCTTTTAACAGGCTCAAAAGCAATTATTCTTAAGGGTACACAATCAAGAAATATCCTTAAAGTTGCAAGTGAAGAGAAATGCACTATTGTCTGGTTGCTTGTTCCGTGGGCGCAGGATATTCTCAATGCTATCGACAGCGGAGAAATCGACCTTAATGAATTTGATTTCTCAAATTGGCGACTTATGCATATTGGCGCACAGCCTGTACCACAGAGTCTTATCAAGCGTTGGCTTGAGTATTTCCCAAATCAGCAGTATGACACAAACTATGGACTTTCAGAATCAATTGGTCCGGGTGCTGTGCATTTAGGTGTTGAAAATGTCCGTAAGGTTGGTGCAATCGGTGTTCCGGGCTATGGTTGGGAAACAAAAATAATTGACCCTGACGGAAATGAAGTAGCAAAAGGTGATGTTGGTGAACTTTGTCTTAAAGGTCCCGGTGTTATGACTTGTTATTACCGTGACGAAGAGGCAACAGCAGCAACACTTAAAGACGGTTGGCTCTTAACAGGTGATATGGCAATGCAGGATGAAGAAGATTTTATTTATCTCGTTGACCGTAAAAAGGATGTTATCATCACAGGTGGTGAAAACCTTTATCCTGTACAGATTGAAAACTTTATGGCTGCACACGAAAAAATCAAGGACGTTGCCGTTATCGGTCTTCCTGACCCAAGACTTGGTGAAATTGCAACTGCAATCATTGAAATCAAAAAAGATATGACTTGCACAGAAGAAGAAATCAATGAATTCTGTATGAGTCTTCCAAGATACAAAAGACCTCGAAAAATTATTTTCGCAGATGTTCCTCGTAACCCAACGGGAAAAATTGAAAAACCACGTCTTCGTAAAATGTATGGTGGCGAAGGTCTTGTTGATTCACAGAATAAATCATAAATTTAAGGTGAGAAAGAAATATGAAAAAATTAATGATAGGAAATCAGGCAGTCGCAGAGGGGTTGCATGATGGCGGATTAGGAGTTGTATCGAGTTATCCCGGTACACCATCAACTGAAATCACAGAGTTTTTAAGTAAGTTTGACGATATTCACAGCGAATGGGCACCAAATGAAAAGGTTGCTTGTGAAGTTGCGTTCGGCTCAAGCCTTGCAGGTGCACGTTCAGCTTGTGCTATGAAACACGTTGGTCTTAATGTTGCTGCTGACCCGTTGTTTACACTTTCATATACAGGTGTTAACGGTGGTATGGTAATCTGTGTTGCAGACGACCCTGCAATGCATTCTTCACAGAATGAACAGGATTCACGTCATTATGCTATGGCTTCAAAAGTGCCTATGCTTGAACCTGCTGATTCTATGGAAGCATATACATATGCTAAAAATGCTTTTGAATTATCAGAAAAGTTTGATACACCTGTGCTTCTTCGTATGTGTACAAGAATTTCACACAGTCAGTCAATTGTTGAAACAAGCGAAAAAGTTCCTGCAGTATTAAAGGATTACGAAAAAAATCCTGCTAAATACATTATGATGCCGGGTAATGCTATCAAACGCCATCCAATCGTTGAAGAAAGAACTCTTAGCCTTCAGGAATTTGCAGAAAACTGTGAATATAATACAGTTGAAATGAATTCCAGTGAAATCGGTATCATCACATCAGGTTGCTCATATCTCTATGTTAAAGAGGTTATGGGGGATAGTGCGAGTATCCTTAAAATCGGTATGCCATATCCGTTACCTGTAAAACTTATTAAAGATTTCGCATCAAAGGTTAAAACTCTTTATGTTATTGAAGAACTTGACCCATTTATTGAAAATCATGTTAAATCACTTGGTATAGATGTAATCGGTAAGGAGAAATTCTCAATTTTAGGTGAGTTTTCTCAGGCAACTATTGCAAAAGCATTCGGCAAAGAAATGCCTGAAAGCGTTTCAGCCGATGCGGTTATTCCAAATCGTCCGCCAATGATGTGTGCAGGTTGTCCTCACAGAGGTCTTTTCTATACTCTTGCAAAGAATAAGATAACTGCACTCGGTGACATCGGTTGTTATACTCTCGGTGCTGTGCCACCCCTCAATGCACTTGATTCAACTCTTTGTATGGGTGCGTCAATTTCAGGACTTCACGGTTTTAACCTTGCAAGAGGAAGTCAGGCAGAGAAAAAGAGTGTTGCAGTTATCGGTGACTCAACATTTATGCATTCAGGTATGACAGGACTTGTAAATGTGGCATATAATGCTACAAATTCAACTGTTATTATCCTTGATAACTCAATTACAGGTATGACAGGACATCAGCAGAACCCAACAACAGGTTATAACATTAAAGGTGACCCTGCTGCAAAGGTTGACCTTGAAGCACTTTGTAAAGCTCTTGGTATCAATAGAGTACGAGTAGTTGACCCATATGACCTTAAAGCTTGTAATGATGTTGTTAAGGAAGAATTGGCAACAGAAGAACCATCAGTTATTATTTCTCGCCGACCTTGTGTTCTTCTTAAATCTGTTAAGCACGAAGCACCTTTAAAGGTTGACGCAGATAAATGTAAGTCTTGCAAGAGATGTATGACTCTCGGTTGTCCTGCAATCAGTATGAAGGACGGGAAAGCAAGAATTGATGCAACATTATGTGTAGGTTGCGGAGTTTGTAAGCAACTCTGTGCCTTTGATGCAATCGTGTAAAGGAGGACTTAAAATGAAAACTGTTAGTGTTATGATAGTTGGTGTAGGCGGACAGGGAAGTCTTCTTGCATCAAAGTTATTAGGTCGTCTTTTAGTTGATGAGGGCTATGATGTAAAGGTAAGCGAAGTTCACGGTATGAGTCAGCGTGGTGGCTCTGTTGTAACTTATGTACGCTTTGGTGATAAGGTTTATTCACCAATCATCACAGATGGCGAAGCAGATATTATTATCTCATTTGAAAAACTTGAAGCAGGTCGTTATGCCCGTTTCCTTAAAAAAGACGGTAAAATCGTTGTTAATACTCAGCAGATTGACCCTATGCCCGTTATTATCGGCGCAGCAGAGTATCCTGAAAATGTGCTTGATGAATTAACCCAAAAGGGTGTAAGTATTGATGCTCTTGATGCTCTTGCATTGGCCGAACAAGCGGGTTCTTCAAAGGCTGTAAACATTGTCCTTATGGGTAAAGCTGCAAAATATTTCGATATTCCATATGAAAGTTGGATTACAGCAATCGAAAATACAGTTGCACCTAAATTTATCGAAATGAATAAAAAAGCTTTTGAATTAGGCTACAACTCATAAATTTATTTTAGAAAAACTACTTGACTTTGAGAATTTAGTGTGTTAAAATCTTAAAGTAATAAAGACGCTTGAGCGGAAACCAGTACCCGAAAATATCATTTTCAGAGAACTGCGGTTGGTGTGATGCAGTAGTGTAAAGTCGGTGAATTCATTCCGTAAGTCGTTGGCTGAAGGTCAATTGAACTGTGTAGGTCAAACGGGTTCGACCGTTATATCGACAAGGGTGTGTTAGCACTCGGAGGCCGTTATCGTGAGGTAATGGTAAATAGAGGTGGTACCACGGGATTTTTCTCGTCCTCTGTATTCCGATTGGAATGCAGAGGACTTTTTGTTTGCTTCTGCAATCCATAAACCCACTCAATTCCATAGCAAAATTGCAGAAAGGACGAAATCGAAATGGAAAAAAATTACTATCAAAAAGAAATCGAAACCATGCCTGTTGAAGACATTAAAAAACTTCAATCAGAGAAATTGGTAAAACAGGTAAAACACGTTTATGAAAATGTGCCTTATTACCGTAACCTTATGGACGAAAAAGGTTTAACACCTGACGACATTAAAGGCATTGAGGATTTGCACAAACTCCCATTCCTCACAAAAGCAGATTTAAGAGATGCTTATCCTTACGGATTACTTGCAAAACCGCTTAACGAGTGTGTCCGTATTCACTCAACATCAGGTACAACAGGAAGACGAGTTGTAGCATTCTATACACAGAATGACGTTGATTTATGGGAAGATTGCTGTGCTCGTGCAATCGTAGCAGCAGGTGGCTCGAATGAGGATGTTTTACAAGTAGCTTATGGTTACGGACTTTTCACAGGTGGTGCAGGTCTTCACGGTGGTGGTCATAAAGTAGGTTGTCTTACACTTCCTATGTCATCAGGTAATACAGACCGTCAGATTCAGTTTATGATGGACCTTAATTCAACAATTCTTTGTTGTACACCATCTTATGCTGCTTATATGGGTGAATCTTTGAAAGAGCAGGGTTACACACCTGACCAGATTCCTCTTAAAGCAGGTATCTTCGGTGCAGAAGCATGGACTAACGAAATGCGTCATCAGATTGAAGAAACTCTCGGAATCAAGGCTTATGATATTTACGGTCTTACAGAAACATCAGGTCCCGGTGTATCTTTTGAATGTGAAGAACAGACAGGTATGCACATTAACGAAGACCATTTCCTTGCTGAAATTATTGACCCTGATACAGGTGAGGTTTTACCTGAAGGCAGTAAGGGTGAACTTGTATTCACAGCACTTGATAAAGAAGCATTCCCACTTCTTCGTTATCGCACAAGAGATATTTGTGTGCTTACCCGTGAAAAGTGTTCTTGTGGCAGAACATTCATTAAAATGGCAAAACCAATGGGTAGAAGTGACGATATGCTTATTATCCGTGGTGTTAATGTATTCCCAAGTCAGATTGAAACAGTTCTTCTTAACGAAGGTTATCAGCCTAACTATCAGATTATTATTGATAGAGTTAAAAATAACGATACATTCGATGTGCTTGTTGAAATGAATCCTGAAAAGTTCTCTGATACTGTCAGCGGTATTACAGCACAGGAAAAATCACTTGCAAATGCTATGAAGATTATGCTTGGAATCAACCCAACAGTTCGTCTTGTACCGCCAAAGAGTATTGCTCGTAGCGAAGGTAAAGCAGTTCGTGTTGTTGATAAGCGTAAGCTTTATGATTAATAGGAGGGTTTGATTATGTCATTAAAACAGTTAACTATTTTCGTTGAAAACAAACAGGGAACATTGGTTGATATTACAGATATTCTTGCAAAGAATAATGTTAATATGAGAGCGCTCTCAATTGCCGATACACAGGATTTCGGTATTCTTCGTCTTATTGTAAATGATAACGAAACAGCAACAAAAGCGTTGACAGAGGCAGGATACCTTCTTAAAATGACTGATGTTGTTGGTGTTAAAATCGGTGACCAGCCCGGTAAACTCTCAAAGGCACTTGAAGTCCTTGATAAAGCAGAAATCAATATGGAATATCTTTATGCATTTATGGCACGAACAGAAAAACACGCATATGTTGTTCTTCGTGTGGCAGATAACGATGCAGCAGAAAAAGCACTTGAAGCTGCAGGATTCCATATGATTACCGACGCGGATGTTGATAAGTTATAATTTATAATATGATAAATTTGATATTGTAGGGGCTGACGACCTCGGCAGCCCGTATACAAAAAAGTCGGCACAATTTGTGCCGACTTTATTTTTGTCTTCGATTATTCTTTCGTAAGTATTTCGCCCACATTCTTGAAAATGTATTTCGGTCTGTACGGGAAAAGGTCAATGGTTTCCATTGATGTAACACCTGAAAGCACAAGAACCGTATCAACATTTGACTCGATACCTGCTATAATATCAGTATCCATTCTGTCACCGATAAATGCGATTTCCTCACTGTGACAACCTAATTTTCGAAGTCCGTGGCGAAGCATCAATGGGTTTGGTTTGCCTACGAAATATGCTTTTTTGCCTGTTGCAATCTCAATAGGAGCAATAAGTGAGCCTGTTGCGGGCATAAGTCCTTTTTCAGTAGGACCTGTGATGTCAGGGTTAGTACCAATAAGCTTTGCACCTTTAAGAACTAACTCAATAGCCTTTTCAATTTTCTCGAAATTATATGTTCGGGTTTCTCCAACAACCACATAGTCAGGGTTAACATCGTTCATATAAATTCCTTGGTCATAAAGGGCTTTTGTGAGTCCTGCTTCACCGATAACATAAGCAGTGCAATCAGGCTTTTGACTGCTTAAAAATGCTGCAGTTGCCATAGCACTTGTGTAAAAGTGTTCAGCAGAAACTTTAAGTCCCATTCTCTCAAGCTTCATACTTAATTCATGAGGAGTTTTTTCAGGGCTGTTTGTTAAAAATACGAATTTTTTATCATTGTCTATCATCCAGTTAATGAAATCAGCAACACCGGGTAAAATTTTGTTACCGTGATAGATAACACCGTCCATATCGCTGATAAAACCTTTTTTATTTAAAATATCATTCATGTTTGACACCTCCGTCAAATTAAATTCTAAAGGAAAAAAATGTAAAAGTCAACTTTTATCTATGACGAAATAACGGCTTTTTATTTTGGTTTTTTGTATCATATTTACATATTGATTTTTTCACTTTACTGTGCTAAAATATCTCTATTATTCAAATTTGAGGAATGACATATATGATTGCAATAATTGACTATGGTGCAGGTAATCTTCAGAGTGTGAAAAAAGCACTTGACTTTATCGGCGCAGAAAGTGTAATAACAGATAATCCCGAAACAATCAACGCTTGTGATAAGATTTTACTTCCCGGTGTTGGTTCTTTCGGTGATGCAATGGACTCAATGACTAAAAAAGGTCTTGTGGAAACAGTAAAGGAAAATGCTAATAGCGGTAAACCGTTTTTGGGTATATGCTTGGGACTTCAACTTCTCTTTGAGGAGTCAGAGGAATCGCCCGGAGTTAAGGGACTTGGAATTTTCAAAGGGAAAATCAAAAAATTCTCACCTAATATGGGACTTAAGATTCCTCATATCGGTTGGAATTCATTGGAAATCAAGCAGAAAGATACTCTCTTTAAAGATATTCCCGAAAACAGTTATGTTTATTTCGTTCATTCATATTATCTTCACGCAGAGGATGAAAATGAAATTGCAACTGTGACAAATTACGGAATAGGTTTCCATTCTGCTGTCGGCAAGGACAATATTTTTGCAACCCAGTTCCACCCTGAAAAATCAGGTGATGTAGGACTGCAGATTTTAAGAAATTTTGCATCAATGGAGGTTAAATAATGTACGCTAAAAGAATTATACCTTGTCTTGATGTGAAAAACGGACGAGTAGTAAAGGGTGTCAGCTTTGTCAATATCCGTGACGCAGGTGACCCTGTGGAATGTGCTATTGAATATAATAAAAAAGGTGCTGACGAGTTAGTTCTACTTGATATTACTGCAACTCACGAGGGCAGAGGCACAATGCTGGAAATTGTCCGTCAGGTTGCCGATAATATCTTTATCCCGTTCACAGTCGGTGGCGGAATAAGAACAGTTGAAGATTTTAAAGAATTGCTCCGTGCAGGTGCTGATAAAATTTCAGTAAACTCTGCTGCTGTGCGAAACCCAAACCTTATTAACGATGCTGCATATAAATTCGGCAGTCAATGTGTTGTTTGCGCTATTGATGCAAAGCGAAACGACAAGGGTTGGGAAGTTTACCTTAACGGCGGAAGAATCCCAACAGGCATAGATGCCGTTAAATGGGCAGAAGAAGCAGTTAAAAGGGGAGCAGGCGAAATACTCTTAACAAGTATGGATTGCGACGGTCAAAAAACAGGCTATGACAATGCCCTTAACCGTGCTGTTTCCGAATGTGTCGGCGTGCCTGTAATCGCATCAGGCGGAGCAGGTGCAAAATCTCATTTCCTTGACGCTTTCAATGAAGGCAAAGCAGACGCAGTCCTCGCCGCATCCCTTTTCCACTTCAACGAAATCCCAATTATGGACTTAAAACACTATCTTAAAGACAACGGAATATCAGTAAGATTATAATAAAATAATTACTATGTTTTTTTGTAGAGGAGTAATTAAAATGAAGAAATTTTATTGCATGCCTATGGCTAGAGTTATCCCAATAATGTTTCTTTTGGCGATATTGGTTTGGATACTTTTGATGCTTTGGGCATGGCAGGATGATTTGTGGTGGCTTACAATTGCATATATCACTCTTTGCTTAGCAGGTATAATATTCACTTTGCCTTATTGTATGAGAAGAGTTGAAATTTATAAGGATAAAATTGTATGTAAAAGCATTTTACCAAGTCAGACCTATGAAATTGAATATGAAAAATGTAATTTAGGCATTGATTACAGTTGGGCAAGAAATGGGAATGTTTGGTGGTTGTATATTTGTTATGGTCAGCCACCAAGATTTAAATCTACTTCACTTGACCGAATTGCTGCAATGAAATACAGACCAGGTTTTATAAAGATGCACTATAGTGAAGAAGTATATAATGCATTACTTGAAGTTCTTCCTAAACAAAAAAGATATTCATTGATGAGTGCAAAGAAATGGGCAGAAAAAGCAAAGATTAAATGGCAGTATAACTAACAAAAACGGCGAGGGTAACCTCGCCGTTAATTTTGCACTTTGCATTTTGCACTTATTCAACTACCACACAAACATCTTCCAATGTTTTTCTTACCTTGTTTCTCGGTGCTTCATCTGCTGAATATCCCGTTGCAATAACAAGTCTTATTTTATCTTCTATGCCGAAATATTCACGGACTTTGTCTTCTTCAACCATACCGATAATGCAAGTGCCGAGTCCTAAATCAGCAGCCTGCAAGCAATAGTGAGCAACTGAAAGTCCAATGTCATTTTCAGCCCATTTCTGCTTATTTTTTACAGCTGCTTCAACAAAAGGTTTAAGTGTAGCAGGTCTTTCTGTAACAATTGCAAATGCAGGGCAATTCTGCACGAATTTGTTAGCGCCATTCGGTTGAATGCAATCTCTTATCTTTTCTGCATTTTCCCCACCATTTACAATATAGTATTTCCATGGCTGTGAGTTACAAGCAGATGGTGAAAGACGAGCAGCGTCAACACATTTAACAAGTAAATCTGTTTTCACAGGCTTACCGTTATAATTTCTGCAGCTTTCTCTTTTTAAAATCAATTCATCAAATTTCATAAGTATTTCTCCTTAATATTAAGCTAAAAATATTATATACTAATTTTTGTGCTTATTCAATAATATTTTATTATAGACTTTTGTGTATTTTTTTGATAAACTATAAGTGGTGATATTTATGAATAATGAATCTCTCAACAAAAACAGATTTTTAATGACGGAACTTTACGAGCTCACAATGGCTAACGGCTTGTTTATGAGTGGTAAGAATAATGAAATTGCATATTTTGATGTATTTTTCAGAAAAGTTGGCGATAAAGGTGGCTTTGCAGTTTTTGCAGGGCTTTCAAGAATTATAGATTTTATTAAAAATATCTCATTTACCGAGTCGGATTTAAGTTATCTTTCAAGCCTTGGGCTTTGTGATGAATTTATTGATTATCTTCGCAATTTTAAATTTGAGTGTGACATCTGGTCAGTTCCCGAGGGAACACCTATTTTCCCAAATGAACCTGTAATTAAGGTCAGAGGACCTATTGTTCAGGCACAGCTTATTGAAACTATTCTTATGGTGTGTATGAATCATCAAAGCCTTATTGCAACGAAAGCAAACAGACTTGTTCGTGCTGCAAAAGGTACAAGTGTTGCTGAATTCGGTACTCGTCGTGCAGTTGGTTTTGATTCTGCATTCTATGGCTCACGTGCAGCATATATCGGCGGTTGTGTAGGTACATCAGGTGTTGTTCAAAGTGAAAAATTCAATATTCCTACCTTGAATACAATGGTTCACAGCTGGGTGCAGATGTTTGACAGCGAATACGAAGCATTCTGTGAGTATGCAAGACAGTATCCTGACGATTGCTCACTTGTGGTTGACACTTACGATACAATTCGTTCAGGTGTACCAAATGCAATAAAGGCATTCAATGATGTTTTAGCACCTATGGGCAAAAGACCTGTAAGTATTCGCATTGACTCAGGTGACATAACATACCTTTCTAAAAAAGCAAGAAAAATGCTTGATGAAGCAGGGTATCCTGACTGCAATATTACCGCATCAAATTCCCTTGACGAATACATTATTAACGATATGATTCTTCAAGGCGCAAAGGTTGACTGCTTTATAGTTGGCGAAAGACTTATAAATTCTGCATCAGCACCACTTTTCAGCGGTGTTTATAAATTGAGTGCAGTTGAAAAAGATGGCGAAATTATCCCTAAAATCAATCTTTCTGAAAATGTAAGTAAAATCACAATACCTCACTCAAAAATGCTTTACAGACTTTTTGATTGCGAAACAGGTAAGGCAATTGCTGATGTTCTTACATTGGATGATGAGGAAATTGATGACAGTAAGCCATACACTCTCTTTGACCCTGACTTTACCTGGAAACGTAAAGAGGTTGAAAACTTTGTTGCAAGAAAAATGCTCATACCTGTTTTCTTGAAAGGCGAGTGTGTTTACAAAGAACCGTCAGTTGACGAAATCAGAGATTATTGTTCAGAACAGATTGACAACCTTTGGGAAGAAGTTAAGCGATTTGAAAATCCTCATACCTATTATGTTGACCTTTCCGAAAATCTCTGGAGAGTCAGAAAAGAGTTAATCGAAGAATACAAAGGAGTTAAGAAATAATGAATATATGGCACGATATTGACCCTGCAAGAATTACACGAAAGGATTTTGAAGCAGTAATCGAAATCAGCAAGGGCAGTAAAATGAAATATGAACTTGATAAGGAAACAGGTCTTTTAAAACTTGACCGTGTTCTTCATACTTCAACTCACTATCCTGCAAACTATGGATTTATCCCGAGAACTTTTGCAGATGATAACGACCCTTTGGATGTGCTTGTTCTCTGTTCAGAAAAGATTGAGCCAATGGCACTTACCCGTTGTTATCCTATCGGCGTTATATCAATGGTTGACGGCGGACATGCAGACGATAAAATTATCGCAATTCCTTTTGGCGACCCAACATATAACGCATATAAAGACATAAGTCAGCTTCCGAAACATATTTTTGATGAGATGATTCATTTCTTCACGGTTTACAAAATGCTTGAGAACAAAGATACAGCAATTGATGAGGCGAAAGGTGTTCTCGCAGCGGTTGAGATTATCGAATCTGCAATCGAAGGATATAAGAGAAAATTTGGATAAAACTTAATAAAAATAACAAAAAACACTCTGTTCCGTGCGGTGCAGAGTGTATTTTTTTGTCTATTTTTATTGTGCATATTACACAAAGAAAAAAATAAAAGTTTGTAGAAAAATGCACAAAGATTTTTTTTTGTTTTTATTGATTTTTTCGGTGCTATATTGTATAATAATTTCATTAAGTGGGGGTAAATTGCACCTAAATTACACCGAAAAGGGTAATTAGACGAAAATTAACTACGAAAGGAATGAGCAAAAATGGCATTTGTAAGTTTATATTTTCATAATCTTGACTCGAAAAACCGTTTGTTCATTCCTGCAAGATTTCGTGACCAGTTAGGCGAAAGATTTTATATTATGCCGGGTGCAGAAACAAATCTTTTTGTTTACCCACAGGAAACATTTGAGGAAATAGCAGAACAGTACAGAAAAACTCACAGGGGACTCAAACAACAAACTGATTTCTTCAGCAATGTTGTGGAGGCTACTGTTGATAATCAGGGCCGTGTGACTTTAGAAGGCAGACATGTGGGTCACGCTGAACTTGTTAAGGAAGTTGCCGTTGTGGGTAGCGGACGAAGAGTTGAAATCTGGCCGATGGAGAAATTCAAGATAACTCAGACGGATACAAAGTCTGCAATTGATTTCTCGGAAGACATTGAGTGGTAATAAAAATGGAGTTTTCACACATTTCAGTATTGTTTGACGAAACAATAGATTCACTCAATATTAAAAAAGACGGTTTCTATGTTGATTGTACTTGTGGCGGAGCGGGGCATTCAAAGGCGATACTTGAACGCATCCCGGACGGTGTTCTCGTTGCCGTTGACCGTGACCCCGACGCCATTAAGGTTATCACCGAGCGAATCGGTGATATGCCACAGGTTGAAATAGTCAACGATAATTTTAATAACATAAAGAATATTCTGAATGGCAGACAAGCTGATGGAATCCTTGCAGATTTAGGTGTAAGTTCATTTCAGCTTGATACTCCCGAAAGAGGTTTTTCTTTCCATCACGATGCTCCTCTCGATATGAGAATGAGTAAGTCCGGTAAAAGTGCTTTCGATGTTGTGAACGGATATTCAGAACAGGAACTTTGCAATATTATCACCCGATATGGTGAGGAGAAGTTTGCAAAAAGTATTGCAAGAAGTATTGTAAAGGCGAGAGAACAGAAAAATTTAGAAACAACATTGGAACTTGCAGAGCTTATTAAAGATTCAGTTCCTGCAAAATACAGACGAGATGGTCACCCTGCAAGAAAAACGTTTCAGGCAATAAGAATTGAAGTTAATGATGAACTTTCAACTCTCGCACATGCGGTTGAGGATATGTTTTACAGCCTTAAGGTTGGAGGACGACTTTCAATAATAACATTCCATTCTCTTGAGGACAGAACTGTTAAAGAGAAGTTCCGTGAGTTTAGTCAGGGGTGTACTTGTCCTAAGGAATTCCCGGTATGTGTGTGCGGAAAAACACCTGAAGGTAAAGTGATAAACAAAGGCTTATCGGCAAAACAGTCGGAGCTTGATGCAAATAACAGAAGCCGAAGTGCAAAACTACGCACTATTGAAAGGCTGAAGTAAAAAATTTAAGGTAAAGGAAGATTAATGTGGCGCAACAGAGCAGAAATGCTTATACATACGACAGTTACAATAGAAACGCAAAAGTAATCGCTTACAATGGTTCTGCAGCGCCCAAAATGAAGCCTGCACCACAGAGGAAGCCAAGACTTGAAGTTGTTCAGAAAACAAGACAAACAGCGGCTCAGGTGCGCCAGCAGACAGCGGCAGACACGAGGAAAGCTATTAAGGTTATGTGTGTTTCTATTGCGATTCTTATGTTCATGGCTCTTGCCATTTACAGTCGCGTTCAACTTGATGAAGTTAACCGTGAAATCAGTGCTGTCGAGAAAAAGATGGAATTGGCAGAAAGTGATACAGTAAGAATCAATAACGAATTGAATTCAATAATATCAATAAATAATGTAGAGAATTATGCTGCAAATCAGCTCGGTATGGTAAAAGTTCAGGATTACCAGGTAGTATACGTTGATTTGTCGGCAGACGATTACGTTGCAAAGGCAAACGGTAAAGATACGGGCGTAATAAATGTTGATTAAGAATAATATATTTATATGAAACGATGGAGAGTTGGGGCGAAAAGTCATTAACTCTCGTTGTTTTTATTAAAAAGAAATTTTTTAACAAGGGATGTGACGGAAAAATGAATAGAAAACCAACAAAAGAGATGAAAACACGTTCATTGAAGGCATTTATCATTTTCTGTGTTGCATTACTTGCTATTATCGGCAATCTTTTCTGGCTTCAGATTATTAAAGGTGAAGAATATCGTCTGAAAGCAGAAAGAAATCAGTTGAGCGATACAGTGATTGCTGCCAACAGAGGAACAATTTACGACTCAAATATGAAGGTAATTGCACAGAGTGCATCTGCTTGGCTTGTTTATATAAATCCATCAAAAATAACCACCGATGAACAAAAGAAATTGCTCGTCGATGGTTTCGTTGACATTTTTGAGCTTGATGCGGAAACTGTTGAGAAAAAAGTTAATCGAACACAAAGCGGATATGAGAAAATTATCGGACAAATTGACAATAACAAGAAAAAAGAACTTCAGGAATATCTTTCAGCACATAAAGACCAGAAACTCGGTACAATCGTAGGTATAGACCCTGATACAAAGAGATATTATCCATTGGGCTCTTTTGCATCAACGATAATCGGTTTTACAGGTTCGGAAGATGTTGGACGTTCGGGACTTGAACTTAAATACAACGATATTCTCACAGGTGAGGCAGGCAGAATAATAACTGCAAAAAATGCTTTAGCAGGTGAAATGCCGAACGATTATGAAACGGTGTATGATGCAGAGCAGGGACATAGCCTTGTTCTTACCATTGATGAAGTTATTCAGTATTATCTTGAACAGCAGTTATCACAAGCGGTTACGGAAACTCAGGCAAAATATGCATATGGAATTGTTATGGATGTAAAAACAGGTGCAATTCTTGGTATGTCAACAATGCCTGACTATAATTTGAATACGCCTTACGAAATTCATTCTGATTCCGTTCTTGAAGAGATTAAAAAAATGGAAGATGAGAAGGAAAAAGCACAGGCAGAAACAAACGCTCTTTACGCTCAATGGCGAAACAGAACAATAACCGATTCATATGAACCTGGTTCTGTATTTAAGCTTTTCGTAGCTGCTGCGGCTCTTGAAGAAGGTATCATGACAACTGATACTACATATAACTGCACAAGTAAAATAAAGGTTGCAAATTATTATCAGAATTGCTTTAATCATAAGGCTCACGGTACACAGACCGTTGCACAAGCATTACCTAATTCATGTAATACATTCTTTATCACAATGGGACAGAAATTAGGTGCAGTAACTTTCTCAAAATATTTCGAAGCATTTGGATTTACAGAAGCAACGGGAATTGATTTGCCGTCTGAGGTAAAACCTGTGGCAGGAAAAACTTATTACGAAGCAAAAAATATGGGTATTGCAGAGCTTTCTTCTGCATCATTCGGACAGACATTCCAAATTTCACCAATTCAAATGATTACTGCGGTATCCTCTTTAGGTAATGGTGGAAAACTTATGCGTCCGTATATTGTTGATAAAGTTCTTGATGAGGACGGAAATATTATTTCGGAAACAGAGCCATATGTGAAAAGACAGGTAATTTCCGAAAAAACTGCAGATATTATGACAGAACTTATGGAACAGGTTGTTGTTTGGGGTACTGCGAAAAATGCGTATGTTGCAGGTTATCACGTAGCAGGTAAAACCGGTACAAGTGAAAAAATCGGTGCTAACCTTGCTGATGAAAGTGTTGCTTCTTTTGCAGGTTTTGCTCCTGCAAACAATCCGCAGGTTGCGGTGTTTATAGCACTTGACGAACCGGAATATTATGCGACGGGTGGTTCGGGAGCAGCGCCTGTTGCAGGAAGAATTTTTGAAAATATTCTTGCATACCTGAATATTGACCCTGAATATAGCGACGAAGAATTTGCACAAGCAACGGTTACAGCACCGAATCTTATCGGTGAAAGTGCAGAAACGGTGAAATCAAAGGCGAGTGGATTTACTGTTAAAATCGTAGGCGATGGAACAACGGTTCTTTCTCAGATGCCGTCTTCAAATCAGCCAATGCCAAAGGGTGGTGTTATCGTTGTTTATACAGACGAAACAACGGAAAGACAAACGGCTGTTGTACCGGAGCTTACAGGACTTACATTGACAGAGGCAAACAGAGCAGCAGTAAATGCAGGCTTTAATATAAAAATTGCAGGAACAACGCAAGGCTCAACACAGTTGTTGTCCTATAAACAAAGCGTTGCAAAGGATACGGTTGCTGAAACAGGCTCTGTTATTACAGTTTATTTCCGCTCAAGCGAAGTAATATCTGATTAAATTTAATATGAGGTAAACACAATGAAACTTTCTTCACTTCTTAAGGGTGTGAAAACACGGGATGTTTATGAGGAAAGGGACGTTGAAAGAGTAACGGATAAGGATAATGAAAACCTAAAAAATGCGTTGTTTATTTGTGTTGACGGTAATCGTTGTGACGGTCATTCACTTGCAAAAAAGGCACTTGAAAACGGTGCAGTTGCAGTTGTGACAGACAGAGATTTGAACATTCCCCAACAGATTATCGTTGAAGATACGAGAGATGCTCTTGCACAGATTTCTTCAAATTTTTATGGTAATCCGTCATTAAAACTTAAAATAATCGGTGTAACAGGCACCAACGGAAAAACATCAACTTGCTTTTTTATTAAAGAAATACTCAATTCAATGGGTATTAAGTGTGGAATAATCGGTACCATAAAAAATGGTTGGGAAACTGACGAATCAGAAGCGATTCTAACTACTCCCGAGCCAATGGAATTACATAAACTGTTTTCCAAAATGTTGGAGTCAGGTTGTGAATACTGTGTTATGGAAGTCTCTTCACAAGCATTGAGTCAAAAGCGAGTTTACGGAATTGATTTTTGTGCGTCAGCACTTACCAATATAACACCTGAACATCTTGATTATCACAGATGTATGGAAGATTATATAAATGCAAAGCTGGAACTTTTTAAGGCTTCGGATTTTGCCTGTGTTAATATTGATGACGAAAACATATCAGCTAATCTTGATAATATAAAATGCAAAATCATTACATATTCCGGAGTTTCTGACAAGGCAGATTATACTGCGAAAAACATTCTTTGTAATGAAAACGGAATAAAATATGAATTTGTAGGTATGGACTGCATCGAAAGAATTCAATCCTCACTTTACGGAAGATTTACGGTTTATAATACCTTATGTGCAATTTCATTGCTGTTAAATCTCGGTTTTAGTATTGAGAAAATTTCAAAAGCAATTGAAAAGCTTACATCCGTTAAGGGAAGAGGAGAAATAGTTCCTATCCCAAAGAATTTTACCGTTATGATTGACTATGCACATACGCCCGACGGACTTCAGAATATTTTGTCCTCTGTGCGTGATATATCAAAAGGAAGAATAATTCTTGTTTTCGGTTGTGGCGGTGACAGAGATAAGTCAAAACGAGCTGAAATGGGCAGAATTGCAGGGGAGCTTTCAAACTATGTAGTCGTTACAAGTGATAATCCGCGAACAGAAAATCCCTTGCTTATAATAAATGACATTTTGTACGGAATGGAGAAATCAAAAGCCAGGATTGCTGTTATTGAGAATCGGCGTCAGGCAATAGAGTTCGCACTTTCAAAAGCAAAAAAAGGTGATACGGTGCTTCTTGCCGGAAAAGGTCACGAAACGTATCAGATTATAGGAAGTAATAAAATTCACTTTGATGAAAGGGAAATAGTCAAAGAATATTTCAGTTGATTTCAGGAGAAAACAATGGAATTAAAAGTATCGGAAATTGCAAAGGCATTAGGAACAAAAATTGATTTTGAAAATATAATAAATCGTGTGTCCATTGACAGTCGTGATGTGGATGAACATACACTCTTTTTTGCAATAAAAGGTGAGCGCTTTGACGGTCACGATTTTGTGAGTGATGTTGCAGAAAAAGGCGTCGGAGCAGTTGTCTGTCATAAGCCGGTTGAGTGTTCAGCACCTGTGATTTATGTGAAAGATACAAAGGATGCTCTTCTCCAATTCGCGTCATATTACAGATGCTCAATAAAGGATTTGACAGTAATCGGACTTACAGGTAGCGTTGGTAAAACAACAACAAAGGAAATGGTTGCCTGTGTAATGGAGCAAAAAGGCGAAACTCTTAAAACAGAGGGCAATTTCAATAATGAAATCGGTGTTCCGAAAACTCTTTTCCGCCTTCAGGAAACAACAAAAAATGCTGTTATCGAGATGGGTATGGATGGTTTCGGTCAGATTTCCGTTCTTACAAAATGTGCAAAGCCTGACAGTGCAATTATCACCAATATTGGTGTTTCACATATTGAAAATCTCGGTTCAAGAGAAGGCATTTTAAAAGCAAAACTTGAAATGCTTGATGGACTTTCAAAAGGTTCATCACTTTTCCTTAACGGTGACAACGATATGCTCTCAACCGTAAAAAATGATGATTATAACATTGTGTTCTTCGGTATCGAAAATAAAAATTGTGATATTCTCGCAGAGGATATAACCGAAATCGGTCTTTCAACAGAGTTTGTTGCGGTAAAAGGCGATATAAGACAGAAAATCACAATTCCGACAGTTGGTATTCACAATGTTTATGACGCACTATCTGCTTTTGCAGTAGGTCTTGAATACGGAATTTCACCTGAAAATATCGCAAAAGGACTTGGGAATTATGTTCCGTCAGGTATGCGACAGAGAATTCGTGAAGCTGGTGGAATTACAGTAATCGAGGATTGTTACAACGCAAGTCCCGATTCACAAAAAGCAGGTCTTAACTCACTTTGTAAAATTGCAAAGGGAAGAAAAATCGCTGTTCTCGGTGATATGCTGGAGTTGGGTAGTTACAGCGAAACTGCTCACAGAACAGTAGGTGAGTATGCTGCCGAGTGTGAAATTGATATGCTCTATACTTTTGGTAAAGAATCAAAATATATGGCAGAAGGTGCGAAAAATTCAGGAATGGATAATGTTTTCGCATTTACTGATAAAACAGAACTTACAAATACTCTTTTAAGTGAAATCAAAAATGGCGATACGTTTCTTTTTAAAGCAAGTCGTGGAATGAAACTTGAAGAGGTTTTTGAAAAAATATATGAACAGTGGGATGTTAAATAAGGAGTTGTTCTTATGAATATTTATGTAGC